>JACADX010000382.1 GCA_013389125.1 Parvularculaceae bacterium
TCAATGCGGCGCGCAAAGACTTCGATTTCGCGCATATCGGCAATAAGCTCATGGGCCGCGCCGCGCTCGAAATCGCGGACGACAGGAGTCTTCTCGCCTTGCAGGGACCATCGGCGGCGAGGGTCCTTGATTCGATCGCGCCGGGCTCGGCGCGGCAGGCCTTCATGACGATGGCGCCTTATGACTGGAACGGCGCACGCCTCTTCGTGTCCCGCTGCGGCTACACCGGCGAGGACGGGTTCGAGGTGTCCGTGCCGAACGAACATGCGGAACGTCTCGCCCGGACCATGCTCGCAGACGCCGATGTCGCGCCGATCGGCCTTGGCGCGCGCGATTCGCTGCGTCTTGAAGCCGGCCTTTGCCTATACGGCCACGATATTGATACGACGACGTCGCCGGTCGAGGGCAACATCGCTTTCGCGCTCGGCAAGCGACGCAAGGAAGAGGCGAACTTCCCGGGCGCAAAGCGGATCCTTTCAGAACTCGCGAACGGACCCAATCGGTTGCGCGTCGGGCTTAGGCCTGAGGGCCGCGCGCCGGCGCGCGAGGGAACCGAGATCATCGACAGCAAAGGCGCAAGGATCGGCGTTGTCACCTCGGGCGGCTTCGGCCCGACGCTGAACGGCCCTGTCGCAATGGGCTATGTCGACTTCGCGCATGCGAAAACCGGAACCCAGGTTCAGCTTATGGTGCGCGGCAAGGCGCTGCCGGCGACCGTCGCCGAAATGCCGTTTGTTCCCCACAACTACTATCGCGGATAGGAGACGCAGATGACGTTGAGATTCACCAAGGACCATGAATGGGTGCGCATTGCCGGCGGCGTGGCGACCGTCGGCGTCAGCGCGCACGCCGCCGAGCAATTGGGCGACGTCGTGTTCGTCGAACTTCCGGCGGTCGGCAGGAAATTCAAGAAAGGCGACGACATGGCCGTTGTCGAGTCGGTCAAGGCCGCATCCGACGTCTACGCGCCGATTTCGGGCGAGGTCGTCGAAATAAACCAGTCGATTGTGGATGACCCGGCGAAGGTGAACGCCGACCCTCAAGGCGCGGCGTGGTTCGTGAAGCTCAAGGCTTCCGATCCGGCCGAGGCGGACTCGCTCATGGATGAATCCGCTTACAAATCCTTCGCGGAGCAGCACTGACCGATGCGCTATCTGCCTTTATCAGACGCCGACCGCCGCCAAATGCTCTCGGTGATCGGCGCAAAGTCGATCGACGAGCTTTATCGCGACGTTCCGAAATCCGCGCTCAATGCGCGGATCGATCTCCCCGCGCATAAGGGCGAGCTTGACGTCGAGCGGATCATGGGCGCGATGGCGGCGAAGAACAGGCCGGCCGCTGAGGGTCCGTTTTTCGTCGGCTGCGGCGCTTACAAGCACCATGTCCCGGCGACCGTCGACCACATCATCCAGCGTTCGGAATTCCTGACCTCCTACACCCCCTATCAGCCGGAAATCGCGCAAGGAACGCTGCAATATCTGTTCGAGTTCCAGACGCAGATCGCGGCCTTGACCGGCATGGAGGTCGCGAACGCCTCGATGTATGACGGGTCAACCGCCTGCGCAGAGGCCGCCTTGATGGCGCGGCGCGTCACGAAGCGCGGCAAGGCGGTGCTGTCGGGCGCGCTGCATCCCCACTACGCCGCGACGACGCGCACCAATGTCGAGCTTCTCGGAGACAGGGCCGTTCAACTGCCGATCGACATCGAGGCGAAGGAAGACCTCGCGGCCGCGATCGACGGCGAAACCTCCTGCGTCATCGTGCAAACGCCGGACGTCTTCGGAAACTTGCGCGATCTGACGGCGCTTTCGAAGGCCTGTCAGGCGAAAGGCGTTCTACTCGTCGCGGTCGTGACCGAGATCATGTCCTTGGGCGCCGTCAAGAGCCCCGGCGAGATGGGCGCCGACATCGTCGTCGGCGAGGGCCAGTCGATCGGCAACGGACTGAATTTCGGCGGGCCTTATGTCGGCTTCTTCGCGACGCGCGAGAAGCTCATCCGCCAGACGCCCGGCCGCTATTGCGGGATGACGACGGACGCTGACGGCAAGCGCGGCTTCGTGCTCACCTTGTCGACGCGCGAGCAGCACATCCGCCGCGACAAGGCGACGTCGAACATCTGCACCAATTCAGGGCTCTGCGCGCTCGCCTTCACGGTCCACATGACGCTGCTCGGCGAAGCGGGCCTTCGCGCCGTCGCCGCCCTCAATCACGAATCGGCCGCGAAGACCGCGGACGCGCTTTCGTCGGTCAAAGGCGTCAGGGTGCTGACGAAGTCGTTCTTCAACGAGTTCACGGTGCGCCTGCCGATGAACGCGACAGGCGTCGTTGAGGCGCTCGCGGCGGACGGCGTTCTCGCCGGCGTGCCCGGCGAGCGCCTCTGGCCGCATGACAAGGACGCGCACGACCTCCTGATCGTCGCCGCGACGGAGTGCGTGACGGACGCCGACATCAGCGCTTTCACCGCATCGCTTTCAAAGGCGCTCGCATGACCATGAACAGAGAAGGCCGTCAGAGCAAAGGCGACGCGGCGACGGCGAACGTCGTGACCTTCACCGGCAACCGCGCGTTGCAGATCGAAGAATCGTTGATCTTCGAAAAGGACGCCTTCGCCTCGACCGGCGTCGATTTTCCGGCTCCGACCGGAAAGCATGACCGCATCGGCGCGCTCAAACGGACGAGCGCGATCGGGCTTCCAGGCCTCTCCGAGCCGGAAGCGATGCGCCACTTTGTGCGCCTCTCCCAAAAGAACTACGCGATCGACATGGGGCCGTTTCCCTTGGGATCGTGCACGATGAAGCACAATCCGCGGCTCAATGAGAAAATGGCGCGGCTTCCGGGCTTCGGCGATGTTCACCCCTTGCAGCCGCAATCGACGGTGCAGGGCGCGCTCGAGGTGATCGATACGCTCGCGCACTGGCTCATGGAAATGACCGGCATGCCCGCCGTCGCGATGTCGCCGAAAGCCGGCGCGCATGGCGAACTGTGCGGCATGATGGCGATCAAGTCGGCGCTCGCCGCGCGCGGCAAGGCGCATCGGACGCGCGTCCTTGCGCCCGAGTCGGCCCACGGCACCAATCCGGCGACCGCGGCGCAATGCGGCTTCACGGTCGACGCCATCCCGGCGGATGAAACGGGCAGAGTCGATCTTGCCGCGTTTCGCGGAAAGCTTGGGCCCGATGTCGCGGCGATCATGGTCACGAATCCCAACACCTGCGGCCTCTTCGAGCGCGACATCAAGGCGATCGCCGACGCCGTGCATGAGGCGGGCGGCTACTTCTATTGCGACGGCGCGAATTTCAACGCGATCGCCGGCAAGGTCCGTCCCGGCGATCTCGGCGTCGACGCGATGCACATCAATCTCCACAAGACGTTTTCGACGCCGCATGGCGGCGGCGGCCCCGGCGCAGGGCCCGTCGTCCTGTCGGCGGCGCTCGCGCCTTTCGCGCCGGTCCCTTACGTCGTCAGGGACGGCGGAGAATTCCATCTCGTTGAAACGCGGCGCATGGCGAAATCAGAAGGCGAAGGCGCCGCAGGCGGGCGCATCACCGCATTTCACGGCCAGATGGGGATGTTCGTCCGCGCCCTGACCTATATGCTTTCCCATGGCGGCGACGGGATCAGGCAGGCGTCGGAGGACGCGGTGCTCAACGCCAACTACATTCTCGCAAGGCTCAAGGCGGAAATGACGCCGGCGTTCCCCGGCTATTGCATGCATGAGGCGCTTTTCGACGACCGTTTCCTTATGGGCACCGGCGTCGAGACGCTCGATTTCGCCAAGGCGATGATCGACGAGGGCTATCATCCGATGACGATGTATTTCCCGCTCGTCGTTCACGGCGCGATGCTGATCGAGCCGACGGAGTCGGAATCGAAAGCCGAACTTGATCTCTTCTGCGACGCGCTTCTCGATCTTGCAAGACGCGCGAAAGCGGGCGAGACGGCGCGCTTTACGGCCTCGCCGATGCTGTCGCCCCGCAGGCGCCTTGATGAAACCGCGGCGGCGCGAAAGCCGGTGCTCCGATGGACGCCGCAACAGGCGCCCGAGGCGGCGGAGTAAGCGTCAGGCTTTCTTAGCCGTCAGTCGCGACGCGCGGCGGCCGGCGAACAGCCGGTCGCCGAGGCGCTTCGATGCGGCAAGGAGCGGCTTTTCGACGAAGGCGTGCAGCGCGAAGGCGGCGATGAGCGCGCCCGCCGCGAAGGCGGCAATCAGCGCCGCATTGTCGAGGACCCCGTCGGGCAAAGCGATGCTGATCAGCTTGCCGACGACGAGGAAGACCGGCACGTGAATAAGATACAGCGAATAGGAGGCGTCGCCGGTCTTGCGAAGCCAGGCTGGGGCGATCCTCGCCTTTGCGTGTTCGAGCGCTGCGGCGCCGTAAAGAATGAGCGCAAAGGGCGGCGTGAAGATCGCAGCCCGCAAGGCGAACGCGCCCATCGCTTGCGGATAAAGGCGGTCAGCGAACAAAGCAGTTTCGAAGGCGAACAGAAGAACGCCGGCGCAAAGCGCGGGCAGGGCGAGGCCGGTGACGCCGCGCCGCACTGCGCAGGCGACGAGCGCGCCGGCGATGAATTCGAATGTCAGCGGATTGAACGCGATTTTCGTCCAGGCGTTCGCCGCAAACAGTCCGGCGGCGAGCCCTGCCGCGACGATCGCCGCCCAGACGCCGAGAAACGCGAAGACGTTCGCGCCGCGCCACATAACGAAGACGGCGAACACCAGGTAAAAATACATCTCATGAACGAGCGTCCAGCCGACGGGCACGAGCGGATAATGATCATCCGGGAGCAGGAGAAAGGTCTCAACCGGGTTGGGGAACGGCGTGCCTTCGGCGAACAGCATCTGCTTGCCGACGTAAAGGATCATCAAGAGCAGCGTGACCGTCCAGTATACGGGATAGATCCGCGCGCCGCGATTAAAGAGGAAGCGCGCGGCGGCGCTCCGGCCGCGCTCGCCCGAAAACGCGACATGCGTCATTACGAAGCCGCTGATGAGAAAGAAGAGGTCGACGCCGACCACGCCCATATAGGGCCAATGCGGCAATAAGGTCCCGCCGCCGCCATAGTCGACTTCCGCGTCTTTGACGTGCGCGATCAGCACCATAAGGGCCGCGACCCCGCGCAACGCCTGAATGTTTTCGAGCCGCGCCTGCATCAGATGAGCTTTTCAGAGTCCGCGGACGAAAAACAATGGAAAAGCGCCGCCGCGGGTCACCCCCGCGGCGCGCGCTCCCTGGTCCTCTAAGCTCGTTTAGTTCTGCGGCTCTTCGGCGGCCGCATCATCCGTCGCTTCTTCAACGACCTCAGCGGCTTCGTCGACCGCCTCGCTTGTCGCGTCGACGGCTTCATCAACTGCATCGGCGGTCTCGTCGACCGCATCTGACGTTGCGTCAGCAGCGTCGTCGGCGCCGCCCGGCATAACGCCCATGACTTTTTCCTTCGCGCCGAGCAGCATGTCCTTGCCGCCTGGCGCATAGAACCAAATTCCGGCCAGCGCCGCCGCAACGACGATCAGGAAAACCAATAAACGACCCATAACCCGCTCCGAAAAAACGCCGCCAAGGGCGGCCCCTTTGGCATTCGCGGGTGTTCCCCAGCCTCCCGCGCCCCGCCGGGACCCTAGCCCATCCCGCCGCCCGGGCAAATGGGGTTAATTCGGGCCAAAAGGCCGCAAACCGCGTGTACGGGGCGGGATGTTGCCCTCCGGTCATAGGAAAGACGCGCCTCAAGAGGATGAGTCAGCCGGACTGTCTGTGATGAGCGCTGCGCTGGTCAGCGAAGCGGTTGCGCCGGAGCGCTCGCGCAATTGGGGAATTCCAGCGGGCGATGCGGCGCCGACGTCGCCAGCGCCTTCAATCGGTAGGGACTGTTCCCGTGACCGTCTTTTGAAGCTCCTTGGCGCTCGTCGTGTGCTGGAACTTGAGTTTCTTCTCGGGAAATACGTAGTGAAACGCGCCATGGCTCATCAGCGCGGCCTCGTGAAAACCGGAAAGAATGAGCTTCAGCTTTCCGGGATAATTCGCCATGTCGCCGATGCAGAATATTCCGGGAACGGATGTCTCGAATTTTTCGGTGTCGACGGCGATCCGCTCCTCGTGAAGATTGAGCCCGAATTCGGCGATCGGCCCGAGCTTCATGGTTAGTCCGTAAAAGGCGAGCATCGTATCGCAGGGAACGACGCTCGCGCCTGATGCGTCCTCGACCGCGACGCCCCTTATCTCGCCATTCGCACCCTCAAGGCCCCTGATCTGCGCGATCTTGAGGTCTATTTTGCCGGCGGCGACCAGCGCGCGCATTTTCTCGACGCTTTCCGGCGCGGCGCGAAATTCGTCGCGACGATGGATGAGGGTGATTTTTTTCGCGCTAGGCTGCAGATTGATCGTCCAGTCGAGCGCCGAATCGCCGCCGCCCGCGATGGCGAGCGTTTTACCTGCGAACGCGTCGCGTTTTCGGACGGCGTAGAAGACGGACTTTCCTTCATAGGCCTCGATGCCGGGGATTGGCGGCTTTTTGGGCGTGAAGGAGCCGCCGCCGGCGGCGACGACGACGACTTTCGCGTCAATCGTCGTGCCAAGATCCGTCCTGATGCGCCAACCCTTCCCGGTCTTGTCGAGGCTGTCCGCCATTTCGTTGAGGTGAAAGGTCGCGCCGAAGGGCCGGATCTGTTCGATGAGCTTCAAAGTGAGATCCGCGCCGGTGATGACCGGAATGCCCGGAATGTCGAGGATCGGCTTTTCGGGATAAAGCTCCGCGCATTGGCCGCCCGGCTTGTCCTGAATGTCAATGACATGCGCCCTGATGCCGAGGAGACCGAGCTCAAAGACCGCGAAAAGACCGCAAGGACCCGCGCCAATAATCACGGCGTCGGTCTCATGGGCTTCGCCCGGAGGGGCGGAAATGATGCTCGTCCCGCTCATTTTTGCTCCCGCGATGACGGAAGGGAACGCGTTGCGCGGGAAGCTAGCGGAGTTCGCCGGGAGAGGGAATGCGCGACGGCTCATTCCGCGCTTGCGAACGCCTAATCGATCGTCAGCACCGCTTTTCCCTGAACCTGCCGGCTTTCGACAAGCTTCAGCGCGTCGGCTGCTTTCTCGAGCGGAAAATGCGCGGTGACGCGGGGGCGGATTTTTCCCTCCGTATACCACTCGAGGAGCTCCGCCACATGTTCCGCGTGGCGCTTCGGATCGCGCATGGTGAAGGCGCCCCAGAAGACGCCGATGATCTGGCAACTCTTGAGGAGCGTCAGATTGAGCGGCAGCTTCGGGATGCCAGCCGGGAAACCGACGACGAGGAACCGTCCCTCCCAGGCGAGCGCGCGAACCGCAGGCTCGGCGTAATCGCCGCCGACCGCATCGTAGACCACATTGACGCCGTCGCCCGTTCCAAGGTTGGCGGCCGCCGCCTTGATCTGGTTCGAGAGGATTTTCTGGCCGTCCTTGTCGATATCCTTCGGATAGATGACGAAGTCGTCGGCGCCGAGTTCGCGGGCGAACGCGGCTTTTTCGGGCGAGGAAACGCCGGCGATCACCTTCGCGCCCATCGCCTTGCCGATCTCGATCGCCGCCGCGCCGACGCCGCCGGCGGCGCCGAGAATGAACAGCGTCTCGCCGGACTTCAGCTGCGCGCGGTCTTTGAGCGCGTAATGCGACGTGCCGTAGGTCATCATGAAGCCCGCCGCTTCGTCGAACGGCATGGCGTCCGGGATCTTGACGACCGCTTTCGCCTCGACGACGAGGTCGGTCGCGTAGCCGCCTTTGAGGGTCATCGCGAGCGCGCGGTCGCCTAATTTGACGGACGAAACGCCAGGGCCGATTGCGTCGACCAGCCCCGCGACCTCGGCGCCCGGCGCGAAGGGGCGGGGCGGACGGAACTGGTACAGGTCGCGGATGATGAGCGTGTCGGGAAAATTGACGCCCGCCGCCTTCACCTTGATCCGAACTTCACCTTGACCCGGCTCCGGCGTCGGCGCTTCAACGAGTTTCAGCGTGTCAGGGCCGCCCGCCTCGACGCTCATCATCGCCTTCATTGAAAATCCTGATCCTTCCGCTTGCGAAAGCCCGGCATCTTACGCATGGTCGGCCCCGCCACAACCGGCTTTGGCGGATTCGGGAACCGGAGGGATTAAAATGCGTCTCATTCCAGCGGCGTTGAGCCTCACGCTCGCCGTTTCATGCGCGACATCGGCGAAAATGACGCTGAATGACCGTTTCAAGGCGATCGGCCTCTCCGCCGAAATGGCCGACTGCATGGTCGATGATCTCGATGACCGGTTGAGCGATGAGGACATCCGCGATCTTGCCCGCTATGCGGCGGGCCTTTCGCGAGCCGACACGCCGGGCCAGGCGGTCGACGCGCTCCTCGAGTTTGACAATCCGCGCGCCGTCGCCGCGATCGGCCGCGCCGCATTCTCCTGCGTCACCGGATTTGTCCGGTGACCGAAGCGGCGGCCGCAGCGCCGTCCAACGACGAGACAGCCAAAGCGATTGCGGGGACCAACTCTTATAAATGGTACGTCCTCGCCGTCTTGACGATTGTCTACACGTTCAATTTCGTCGACCGCCAGATCATCGCGATCGTCTCGCCTGCGATCAAGGAGGATCTCGGGCTCTCCGATTCAACGCTCGGCCTTCTCAAAGGCCTTGCCTTCGCTGTCCTTTATACGACGCTCGGGATTCCGATCGCGTGGGCGGCGGACCGCTGGAACCGCGTCAACATCGTCGCGATCTCGCTCGCCGTGTGGTCGGCTTTCACGGCGCTCTCGGGTTTTGCGCAGAACGCCGTGCAGCTCGCGCTTGCGCGGGTCGGGGTCGGGATCGGCGAAGCGGGCGGCTCGCCGCCGTCGCATTCGATCATTTCCGATTATTTCCCGAAAGAAAAACGCGCGACGGCTTTGTCGCTTTTCTCGCTGGGGATTCCTTTCGGTCAGATGCTGGCGTTCCTGGCCGGCGGCTGGGTGCTTGAAAATCTCGGCTGGAGAAACGCGTTCTTGGTCGTCGGCCTCCCGGGCATCTTGCTGGCGATCCTCCTGAAGCTCACCGTCAAGGAGCCGATCCGCGGCGCCCA
>JACADX010000273.1 GCA_013389125.1 Parvularculaceae bacterium
GCGCACTACCGCCAGCCGCTCGAATGGACGGACGATCTCATCGAAAAATCGAAAAAGAAGCTCGACCGGTTCTATCGGCTCTTCGCTGCAGCGGCGCCGGCGGAGAAGATTGCGCCGCCCGAAAGCGTCGTCCTCGCGCTCGAAGACGACATGAATACGCCCGAAGCGATCGCCGGTCTCCACGAACTCCGCGACATCGCCATGCAGATCGAGGGCGAGCCGAGACGCCGCGCCGCCGCGCGTCTCAAGGCCGCTGGCGAACTCATGGGCTTTTTCGCGAACGATCCGGAAGCGTGGTTCAAATGGACGCCGCAAGGCGAGGGGCTTTCCGCAGAAGCGATCGAAGCAAAGCTCGCCGAGCGCGCCGCCGCACGGAAAGCGAAAGACTTCACGACGTCGGACCGAATTCGCGATGAACTCGCCGCGCAAGGGGTCGTCATTGAGGACGGGCCGCAGGGCGCAACGTGGCGGAGGGGGTGATGACGGGCGCGTTGCCGACATTTAGCGTCGCGTCGCTTGATGAAGACGCCGCCGGCATCCGCGCCGCGTTTGACGAAGCCGGCGTCGTCATCCTCAAGGGCTTCGCGACGCGCGAGGCGTGCGCGGCGCTGAAGACCCGCGCGTTCGAGCTCGTCGACGGCTTCGACATCGACGCGCACAGGACCGTCTTTTCGACAACGACCCAAGCGCACGCCGCGGACGCGCATTTCCTGAATTCCGGCGGCGCGATCTCGTTCTTCCTCGAGGAAGAGGCGTATGACGCGAATGGAAACCTGAAGCATGGGAAGCGCCAGTCGATCAACAAGATCGGCCACGCGCTGCACGATCTCGATCCGGTGTTTTCCGCCTTCTCGCATTCAAGAAAGATGGAGGCGGCCGCGCGCGCTGTCGGCTTCGACGCGCCGCTCCTTCTGCAGTCGATGGTCATCCTGAAGCCGCCCTCCATCGGCGGCGAGGTGACCTGCCATCAGGATTCGACCTTTCTTTACACCGAGCCCGAAAGTTGCGTCGGCTTCTGGCTGGCGATCGACGAGGCGACGCTCGAAAACGGCTGCATGGAGTTCATTCCGGGCGAACATCGGGGACCGCTTCGGCGCCTCTTCCGCCGCAAGGACGGCGGCGGGACGGAATTCATCGAGCTTTCAGATGCGCCGTACACGGAAGAACGCCGCGTCGCCGCGCCGGCGGGCGTCGGCGATCTCGTGATCTTTGCGGGCCGCGCGCCGCATATGAGCCGCGCCAACCGCTCCGACCGCCCTCGCATGGCCTATACGCTTCACATGATCGACGCGCGCGCGCGTTATCCCGCCTTCAACTGGCTGCAGCGGCCGGAGGGGATGCCGCTCCGGGGGTTTTAGCCGAGGCGGTTCGCGAACGCGCGCCGCCGCCGAAAGGGGCGCCATCGTCGCCGCCTTTGTGCGATGATCGAAGGCTATGACCATCACCCTTAACCATACGATCGTCGTCGCGCGCGACAAGATCGAAAGCGCGGCGTTTCTCGCAGAGGTTTTCGGCCTCTCGCCGCCCGAGCGCCTCGGCCATTTCGTCATTGTCCGGGCCGGGCCGACGTCGCTCGATTATGTCGAA
Organism: Parvularculaceae bacterium; assembly: GCA_013389125.1. Classification (GTDB taxonomy): domain Bacteria; phylum Pseudomonadota; class Alphaproteobacteria; order Caulobacterales; family Parvularculaceae; genus Amphiplicatus. The sequence goes on from JACADX010000273.1 coordinate 1,588, forward strand.
ACGGACGGTCCGATCGAACAGCGGCATTTCGCATTCCTGGTGAGCGAGCCTGAATTCGATGCGATCATGGCGCGCATCGAAATGCGAAAACTCTCCTTTTGGGCGGATCCATTCCGAAAGCAGCCAGGCGCGATCAATACCGTTGACGACGGGCGCGGCGTCTATTTTAACGACCCGAGCGGCCATTTGATCGAGGCGATCACGCGCCCTTACGGTTCCGGCGGCCTTCACGCGAAGAACCCTAATCCGCTGTTGACGGCGCCTCTCTCGTGATCGCCCGCCGCGCCTTTGAGAATGCGGCGATCACCCCGCCTTGCGCACCTTGGCCGAGCGCCAGGCTTCCATCGCCTGCGAAATGGCGAAGGTCTCGCGATATTTCGGGGAATCCGAAGGGCGCGGCGGGCGCTGCGTGGTCAAGGCCATGATTTCGGCGAGCTTGTTGTGCGCCGCCCCCGCCTGTCCTGCGCCGATATAGGCGTGCAGCTCGATGAGGCTGTCGGAGAGGGGATCGTCGGCGCGGATGACGAAATAAGGCTCGTCCGTCGCGAGGTCGTCATAGCAATCGAATTTCGACGGGTGGGCCTTCGAGCCGACAAGGGCGATCGACATGGGGTTGCCTCTTCGAGAATGTGCGCGCGCAGCCTGCGCTGATTCTCCGTCATCCCGCACGGCGCCGACGCCAAGTCGCTTCAATAGAGTCCAGAGCCTCGCGCCATGATTCGGAAACGGGGCGCTCGCTCTAGTCATTGTTTGTCGCGGCGTTTACGCGCTGAACCGCCCACACTTCAGCGCACGCCGCTCTAGATTGCCGCTCGCGCCCGAAGATCAAACCGCTATTTCAGCGCCCCGGGCGCAAAGCCGGTTTCCGCTATTGCGACCGGCGCGCGCGAGGGCGCGCCCCGGCACGATGATTTGACCGGCGGCGGCGTCATCCGCCTGGGCGGATTGCAGTATATTTGCGCCGTAACCGGCGTCGCGCGCGGCGAATACAACGCGCTGACGGGATCGCCGCCGCAAAAGCGCTTGCGCCGGAAACAAAGCGTTATTGCTGTTTGATCTCGGATAACGCGGCGATAGAAGAAGGCGGTGCTGAGCGACCTTTACAGCGAGCGCATCCTTGACGCGGCGGCGGCGATCCCGCCGGCGCGCCGGCTCGCCGCGCCCGACGCCAGCGCGACGAAGACGAGCCGCATCTGCGGCTCGGAAGTCTCCGTCGATCTTGTCATGAAGGACGGCGTCGTCGCCGCTTTCGGCATGGAGGCGAAGGCCTGCGCGCTCGGCCAGGCGTCGGCCTCGATTGTCGCGCGCAACATCATCGGCGCTTCCGCGGAGGAGCTTTACGCCCTGCGAGAGGCGATGCGCGCAATGCTGAAGGAGGGCGGTCCGCCGCCGGACGCCGACCCAAAGCTCGCGGCGCGCTGGAAGGAGCTCGAAGCGCTCTCGGCGATCCGCGACTATCCGCAGCGCCACGCCTCGACGCTTCTCGTGTTCGAGGCGGTCTGCGCCTGCCTTGACGCGCTCGGTTTTTCGTCCGCGCCGGCCCCGGTCGCGAAAGCGTGAAGAAAGACTCCCACGACTTCAGCGGCGCGGCTCTTTTTCCGACGGATTCTTCATGTTGAAATCAGCGCTGTCGATCATACGTGATCGACAGCAAGAGCAATCCTCGTCTCCCCCCTCGGGTTGCTTATGCGGGGCCGTTCGCTGCGCTCCTCTCCCCCAGGCGCACGGACGGCCTTTCGCTTTATTGCGCCGCCAGGCGCCCGGCCGCGCCGTTCGACGCCGCCGCTTCTTCATGCAGCCACTTCTTGAAAGCCCTGACGGCTGCATTGCGCGACTTCGACGCCGGATGGACAAGGTAATAGGAAAAGCTCGACGGCGTCGTCAGGTCGAACGGCGCGACGAGGCGGCCCGCCTCAAGGTCGGCGAGCGCAATCGCCTGCTTGGCGAGCGCGACGCCCTTGCCCGCCACCGCCGCCTCGATGACGAGGCTCGACTGGTTGAATTTCGCCCCTCGTTTCGCGTCGACGCCGGTGACGCCGGCCGCCTTCAGCCACATCGCCCAGTTTGTCGCGCCGAGGTCTTCCTGGTCCGGGCTTCCGTCATGAAGCAGCGGATGATGCGCGAGATCCTGCGGCGCCTTGAGCGGGCGTGGGCCTGTAAGGAGTCGCGGACTGCACACCGGAAGGATCGATTCCTCCATCAAAAGTTCGGTTTCGAGGCCTGGATAGCGGCCGCCGCCATAGCGGATCGCGAGATCGACATCGTCGACGGCGAAGTCGACGACTTCCATGTCGGCGGAAATCCACACTTCGACGTCGGGCATGCGCTCGTGAAACCGGTCGAGCCTTGGCACCAGCCATTTGGCGGCGAGCGAGGGCGCGACAGAAACGGTAAGGCGCTTTGAATCGCCACGCGCGGTGAGGATCCTTGAGGCTTCCTCAAGCTTGTCGAACGCTTCCCTGAGAATCGGCAGGCTCGCCTGCGCCGCGTCGGTCAATAGAAGAGCTCTCTTTGTCCGCCGGAACAGCCGGCTTCCGATATATTCCTCTAGCGCCTTGATCTGCTGGCTGACCGCGCCGGGGGTCACGTGGAGTTCGTCCGCAGCTTTAGTAAAGCTCAAATGGCGGGCGGCGGCTTCGAACACTTTGAGGGCGTTAAGCGGCGGAAGGCCTTTCATTTTCTCCCCGTATTCGTTGGCGGCGTCGATACGCGACTGTACGCCAAGGCGGCCGATCAGTCATCAGGAAATCTAACACATACTTGTGAAGGCGCCGGCGCTCGCAGAAATTGTCGGATTCCCACAAAGAATCCGCTTTCGATTAGCTCGGCTGAACGCTCTCTCAGCACGAATCGCTTTTGCTGCGCCGATTCCCGATCCCATATGCCCCCGTGAGCCCGAAAGTTGAAAAACAGCCAAACCATCGACGTTAGAAAAACTATAATCACATGAAGTTGTTTCCCGCCTTCCACGACCTCGCCGGCAAGACAGTTGTAATCGTCGGATCCGGCGAGGTCGCTTCCCGCAAGGGCCGGCTCGTCGCGGCGGCGGGCGCGCGCCCTGTCTTTGCC
>JACADX010000329.1 GCA_013389125.1 Parvularculaceae bacterium
GAGCTCATCCGGTTTGCGAAGGGATCGGGCTCGGTGCTGCTCCTTGTCGGCCACGTCACCAAGGACGGACAGATCGCAGGCCCGCGCGTTGTCGAGCACATGGTCGACGCCGTCTTGTATTTCGAAAGCGAGCAAGGACGGGCGTTCCGCCTTCTCCGCGCCGTCAAGAACCGCTTCGGCGCTGCGCACGAAATCGGCGTATTCGAGATGACCGGCGCCGGGCTCCGCGAAGTCGCGAACCCGTCCGAACTCTTCCTTTCAGAATCTGGAGATCCGGTGCCGGGCGCGGCGGTTTTCGCCGGCATCGAGGGCACGCGGCCGGTGCTTGTCGAGATCCAGGCGCTCGTTTCGCCGTCAACGCTCGCCGCGCCGCGCCGCGCCGTCGTCGGCTGGGACGGCGCGCGGCTGTCGATGCTGCTCGCGGTTCTTGATGCGCGCGCCGGCCTTGATTTCGGTCGGCATGACGTCTTCCTGAATGTCGCAGGCGGACTTCGGATCAACGAGCCGGCGGCCGACCTTGCCGCGGCGGCGGCGCTCTGCTCGTCGCTCTTCGATCGCGCCCTGCCGAAGACGACCGTCGTTTTCGGCGAAGTTGCGCTCTCGGGCGCCGTCCGGCCGGTCAACCAGGCCGAGGCTCGCCTTAAAGAAGCCCAGAAACTGGGCTTTTCGAGCGCTCTCGCGCCGGCGGCGGGAAGGGCGGACGGGCTCGAAATCGTTAATGCCGAGACGCTGGCGGACCTTGTTCAATGGGTCCGCAGCCGCGGCGGTTGAGCAAGAACCGGTTCGCGGTTATGGAAGCGGCGCGGGAGACTCGCGCTCAACTCAATGAAGAGCGCCTGGTTAGGGTGACGAATGACGGTCTTTGACGCGCTCCTGCTCGCGGTCGTCGGCGTATCGGTCTTCTTCGCCGCAGTGCGCGGCGCCGTTCGTGAAACGGCGACGCTCGCGGCGGTCATCGTCGCGGGGCTCGCCGCCTTTGCGTTGATGAAGCCGGTCGCGGCCCTCGCCGGCAAAGAGCAATCGTTTTTCGTCAGCGCCGGCGTCGCCGGCGCGATCGGCGTTGCGGTTTTCCTTGGCGGCTATTTCGTTTTGCACCGATTGATGCGCCGTATGAAGCTGACAACGCGCATGAAGCGATATGATCAGATCGGCGGCGGCGTCTTCGGCCTTCTTCGCGCGCTCGCGCTCATCGGCCTCGGATTTCTCGGCTACGGTTATTATCTCGACGAGGCCAATCAGCCGGACGCGGTGAGGAAAGCGATGCTTCTGCCGGTCGCCTCATCCGCGGCGGCCTTCTTTGAACAGTTCGCGCCAGCCAACCGCGATCTCGGGACGTCACGCCCGCAGAAGAACGCCGACGCGGCGAAGGAAGGCTACGACAATGTCGATCGCACGGGCCTCAAAGAGATCGTGACGACCGTAACGACGACCGAGCGCGCGCAAGCGGCGTCCGCTGATCCGATTGCGGACATTCTTGTCGAGGGAACGACGGATGACGAAGACCCCCAAGGGCGATGACTTCGCAGCCTCGGCCGCAATTCGGCTGAAGCGTCTCGGCGCTCGCTACCGCCGCCGCAGGGGCGAGCTTGACGCGATCATCGGGGCGTCGAAGCTCAATGAGGAATGCGGGGTCTTCGGGGTCATCGGCACGCCGGACGCGGCGGCCCTGACGGCGCTCGGCCTTCACGCGCTTCAACATCGCGGCCAGGAGGCGGCGGGCATCGCAAGCTTTGACGGCCATCACTTTCACAATGAGCGCCATCTCGGGCTCGTATCCGACAATTTTTCCGATGCGGCGACGCTCCATCGTCTCAAGGGGTCGGCGGCGATCGGCCATACCCGCTACTCGACGCAAGGCGACACGGTTCTCCGAAACGTCCAGCCGATGTACGCCGACCTCGATCGCGGCGGCATCGCGGTCGCGCATAACGGCAATCTCACCAACGCCCGCAAGCTGAAATCGGAGCTGGTGCAGCGCGGCTGCATCTTCCAGTCGACGTCGGACTCCGAGCTTTTCCTGCAGCTGACGGCGCGCTCGCATCAGCTCTCAATGGTCGACCGCCTGATCGACTGCCTGAAACAGGTCGAAGGCGCATTCGCGCTCGTCGTGCTGACAAAAGACGCGCTGATCGGCGTTCGCGATCCGGTCGGCATCAGGCCGCTCATCCTCGGCGATCTGAACGGATCTGCGATCCTTGCGTCGGAGAGCTGCGCGCTCGATCTCATCGGCGCGAAGTTCGTGCGCGACATCCGCCCCGGCGAGGTCGTCATCTGCCGCGCCAACGGCGAAGTTGAAAGCCGTCAGGTCTTTCCGCCGCATTCGCCGGCGCGCCCGTGCATTTTCGAACTCATCTATTTCGCGCGGCCGAACTCGATCGTCGACGGCAAGAGCGTCTACCAGCTTCGCAAGAAACTCGGGATGCGGCTCGCGACCGAAGCGCCGTGCGAGGCGGACATGGTCTCGCCGATCCCCGATTCCGGCGTTCCCGCCGCGATCGGCTTTGCGCAGGCCTCGGGCCTTCCTTTCGAACAGGCGCTCATCAGAAGCCACTTTGTCGGGCGCACCTTCATCGAGCCCGAAC
>JACADX010000396.1 GCA_013389125.1 Parvularculaceae bacterium
CGCTTACGCCGCGCAGGAAGTCGAGCATATTCCGACGACGCGGCGCGACCAGCGTCTCGACTGGATCATCACCGAACGCGAAGCGATCGAGGCGCGCGGACTAAACGAGCGTCTCGCATGAAGATCGCGATCTTCGGCGACATCGTCGGCCGGTCAGGCCGGCGCGCGTTGATTGAAGAATTGCCGCGGCTGCGGCGGCGATGCGCGCTCGATTTCGTCATCGTCAACGTCGAGAACGCGGCAGGCGGCTTCGGCGTCACCGCCGAGATCGCCGAAGCGATCATTGCGGCGGGCGCTGACGTCCTGACGACCGGCAATCACGCCTTCGACCAGCGCGACGAAATCGAAGTCTTCAGGACCGAGCCGCGCCTCCTCCGGCCGCTGAATTTCCCGAAGTCGAATCCCGGCCGCGGCGCCGGCGTCTTCGAAGCGAAGAACGGCCGACAGGTCCTCGTCCTTCACGCGCAAGGCCAGATCGAAATGCACCCTTGCGACGATCCCTTCGCGGCGATCGACGCGGCGATGGGTCCGGCGGCGCTCGGGCGCGAGGTCGACGCGATCATCGTCGACTTTCACGCCGAAGCGACGAGCGAGAAGCAGGCGATGGGCCATTATCTCGACGGACGCGTTTCCGCGGTCATCGGCACGCACACGCATACGCCGACCGCCGACGACCGCGTCCTCGCTGGAGGGACCGCCTTCATGAGCGACGTCGGCATGTGCGGCGACTATGACAGCGTCATCGGCATGGAGAAGTCCGAGCCCTTGAACCGCTTCCTGACGAAGATGCCGACGCAGCGTTTCCAGCCGGCGGCGGGCGAAGCGACGCTGTGCGGCGCGATGATCGAGACCGACGACAGAGGACGCGCGGCGTCGATCGAGGCCCTGCGCCTCGGCGGGCTTCTCAAGCAATCGGCGCCGCGCGGATAGCGCGACCGCTTCACGGCGAAATGTTTAGATCCCGTTCGACGCTTGCGCCGGCGCGCCGCGAGTTTCAGCGCCGTCCGAATGACGGAGGGGATATGCGCAGCGCATGGGCCGCCATGGCGGCCATTTCGCTTTGATCGACAACGCGCGCCGCGCCGCCGGAACCGCCGCGCGGCTCGGATGCGAAGGCGGCGCCCGCGCGGGACAGGCGGCGCTGACCGGCGAGGCGGACGGAACGCCGATCGCGTCAAGATTTGCGACGATGGCGACCTAGCGGGACGGCATGTCGTCCGGCGTCTTGACTGCGTCGACAATCGTCCGCTTGCGGATGCGTCGCGCGGCGTCGCGCGGCGTCTCGACATATAGTCCGGCTACGGACTAATATTGCGCGGGAAGCATCGCCTTTTCCGCGTCGGAGCACGGCGGCCTCACCGGACATAGCTCGCGCCGTTGATGTCGAAGGTCGCGCCGGTCGCCGAGGCGCAAGCGCCGGAGAGAAGAAAGACCGTCATCGCGGCGACCTCCTCCGGCGTCGCGACGCGCCCCAAGGGAATGTCGGCGACGGCCTTGCGTCGCGCCTCGACGTCTTTCGGGGCCATGCGCGTTTCGACCCAGCCGGGGGCGACGGCGTAAAAGAGAATATTCTCGGCCGCGAGCGCGCGCGCGAAGGTCTTCGTCATCGCTAGGATGGCGCCTTTCGACGCCGCGTAAGCGGCGCCGTCGATCGCGTCGCCGCGATGCCCGGCCCTCGACGCGATGTTGACGACGACGCCGCCGCCCGCCGCCCTGAAATGCGCGATCGCCGCGCAGGAGATGTCCGCCGGCGCCTGCACGTTTACGGCGTTCGTCTTCGACCATGCGTCGCGCCACTCGGCGCGCGGCGCCGTCAGGCCTGACGAGACATAGATCCCGGCATTGTTGACGACTGCGTCGATCCGCGGCGCGGCGGCGAGCGCCTTTTCGAAGAGGCGAAAGCCCGCCTCGGGCGCGGAAAGGTCCTCAAAGATGAGCCTTGAGCGCGGAATTTTCCGCTCAAGAGCCACGTCTTCAATCGCCGGCCCTTCCGCCGTCGCATGGAGAATGAGGCTCGCGCCGGCGTCCGCCGTCTGCCGCGCGATCGCCGCGCCGATGCCGCGCGAGGCCCCTGTCACCAGCACCGTTTTTCCGCGCAAACCCGTCATGACGCCGCCGCCCTCTTGAAATCCGCCTGACGCTCTTGGTATGGCCCCGCTCTTTCCGCATCAAGGCTTCGACGCGAGGCGCCATGGCCGGACATTCGCAATTTGCGAACATCATGCACCGCAAAGGCAAGCAGGACGCCAAGCGGTCGAAGATGTTCTCGAAACTTTCGAAGGAGATCACGGTCGCGGCGAAACTCGGCGCGCCGGACCCCGCCTTCAATCCGCGTCTTCGCCTCGCCATCGCGGCCGCGAAAGCGCAATCGATGCCGAAAGACAATATCGAGCGCGCGATCAAGAAGGCGACCGGCGGCGACGGCGCAGGCTATGAGGCGGTCCGCTATGAAGGCTTCGGTCCCGGCGGCATTGGGGTCATCGTCGAGGTCCTGACCGATAACCGCAATCGCGCGGCGAGCGACGTTAGAAGCTCCTTCGCCAAGCACGGCGGCAATCTCGGCGAAACGGGATCGGTCGCCTTCATGTTCGACCGCGTCGGCGCGATTGAGTATCCGGGAAGCGTCGCCGCCGAAGACGCGATCTTCGAGGCCGCGATCGACGCCGGCGCGAGCGACGTTGAGTCGGGAGCTGAAACCCATGTGATCTACACCGCGAGCGACGAGCTTGCGAGCGTCGCCGCCGCGCTTGAGAAGAAGTTCGGCGAAGCCTCGTCGGTCAAGCTCGCCTTCAAGCCGCAAAACCTCGTCGCCGTTTCGGGCGAGGCGGCGGCGACGCTGATGCGGCTCCTTGAAGCGCTTGAAGACTGCGACGACGTCCAGAACGTCTACGCCAATTACGACATCGCCGCCGAGGAGATGGAGCGGCTCGCCGGCTGAGCTGCGGCCCGCGATCATGCTTAACGATCGATAAAGCGTTCGACTGTCGCGCCGAAGCGACAGCGCGCGCGAAGCCGAACGGCTAGGCTTGGCGCAAAACGGGGACCTTCGCAACACGGCTCGGCTCGCCCGGCGCAATGGCGCGCTGGAAGACCTTTTCCGTAACAATTTTCGGCTAATGCAGCGCATGATGAAACCCATCGCAGCCACATCGGCCGTCGCCCTTTCGCTCGCCGCATCGGCGGCGGCCGAGGGCGTCGATTTCGCGACCTATGCGCCGCGCCTCGAGGCGCGGAAGATCGCGCGCGAGGAAGCGCCGACGATCGACGGCGATCTTTCGGACGCTGCATGGTCGAAGGCGGCGATCGTCGAGGACTTCTATCAGGTCGAGCCGATCGAAGGCGGCGCGCCGTCGCAACGAACGCGCGCCTATCTGATGTATGACGAGCGCACGCTCTATGTCGGCTTTTACCTTTACGACACGGACCCTTCGAAAATCCGGCGCGCGATCCTGGCGCGCGACGGCCAGCTCCGGGACGAGGACGCGATCCGCGTCATGCTCGATCCTTATAACACGCGGCGCGACGGATATTTCTTTGCCACGAACGCGAACGGCGCGAAGGTCGATGCGCTCCTTGAAAACAATTCGGCGATCAAGCTCGAATGGAACGCGCTCTGGAACGTCGACGCGCGCATCGTCGAGGACGGCTGGATCGCGGAGTTCGCGATCCCGTTCCAGTCGATTTAGATCGATCCCGCCGTCGACGTCTGGGGCCTGCAGCTCCTGCGCACCATCCGCCGGACGAACGAGGAAGTGCGCTGGTCGAACGTCGACCGGACGCGCGACCGGATCGATCTCACCAATATCGGCCGGCTTGCGGGCGTTGAGGGCGTAAGCTCCGGGCGCGGCCTTGAAGCGCAGCTCTTCGCGACCGGCGCTTCGTCCTATGACTGGGAGACGGGCGATACGGATTTTTCGTTCGATCCGAGCGCCAACATTTTCTACAAGCTGACGCCGAGCCTCACCGGCTCCTTGACCCTCAACACGAGCTTCGCCGACGCCCCGCTTGACGAGCGCCAGGTCAATACCGGCCGCTTCGATCTCTTCTTCCCGGAGACGCGCGACTTCTTCCTGCAGGACGTGCAGTCGTTCGAATTCGGCGGCCGGACCGTGACGCAAAGCATCAACGGCCTGCCGTTCTTCTCGCGCAACATCGGCATCGTCGAGGGGCGCCCTGTCGACCTCATCGCCGGCGCAAAGCTTTCCGGCAAGCTCGGGCCCGCCAATCTCGGCGTCCTCGCGGTCCGCACGGGCGATGATTCTGTCTATGACGGCCAATATCTCGGCGCGGCGCGCGCTTCTTTCGAGGTGCTGAACGAGTCGAAGGCGGGCGTCATCTTCACCCATGGCGATCCGACCGGCGAGTTCAACAACACGCTTTTCGGCGCCGACTTCCAGTACAAGAATTCGACGCGCTTCGCCGGAACGCTCTACGCGGACCTTGCCTATGTGCGGACGATCGACGGCGACGGCGCAACAAGCGTCGGCGATCATTATGCGGCGATCGCCGGCGCTTATCGCGGCCTGAAATGGGAGTGGAACGCCGAGTTCTACAATATCGGCGAAAACTACCGCCCGCGGCTCGGCTTCGCCAACCGCACCGGCATCAGGCAGTATCACGCGAACGGTTTCCGCCTTTTCCGCCCCGAGAGCGGCCCGGTGCGGCTTTTCATGGCCGGAATTTTCGGCCTCGCCGTCACCGACCTCGACGACGAGCTTTTGGACCGCGAGCTCGGCGCCTTCACGCGCGTCGAGGGACGCGCCGGCGACGCCGCGGAGTTCGAGGTTTTCAGGGGCTTTCTCGACATCAGGGCGCCGTTCGACATCGCCGGACGCCTCGCCGTGCCGGCGGGTGAGTACAGCTTCACGCGCTACAATCTGTTCGCGGAAACCTCGGAAGGACGTACGGTATCGGTCGGCGGCGAGTACCGCTGGGGCGGCGTTTACGGCGGGGATTTCCGCAATATCGGCGCGTTTGTCGGCTGGCGGCCCAATCGCCATTTCCGCATCAGCGCCGACTACGAGCTGGTGCGGTTCGATCTGCCGACGGGCGATCTCGACATTCATGTCGGCGTCATCGGGTCGACGATCGCGATCAACCCGCGAATGTTCATCCAGACGGACGTTCAGTACGACAACATTTCCGAAAACTTCACCTTCCTGTCGCGATTCAGCTGGGAGCCGCAGCCCGAGCGCGAGATCTTCATCTCGTTCGGCCACACCGCGCTCATCGAGGAGGACCGCTTCCCGGAGTCCTTCCGCGCGCAAGGCTCGAGCCTTGCGCTGCGCCTCGGCCACACGTTCCGCATGTGACGGATCTTGAAACGGCAAAGGCGCCGGAATGAACCGGCGCCTTTCGGGGCGAAGCGGCTTGCGCGGGATCACGCGGCCGGGTGCGCTCCGGGATCCGGGCAGACGCTCTTGTTCCGGCGCAGCAAGAGCGCGAAGAGAATGATCGCGATGATCGGCGAGCCGACGATGAAGAGCGTTATCGCGACCGCGCCGCCCGCCGCGACAAGGCCGATCAACGCGCCGACAAGGCCGACAATGATGCCGATCGCGGCGCCGATGAGGCCGAGAATGATTCCGGCGAGGCCGCCGAAGCCGGCGGCGATCGACTCGGCGATCGTCAGATCCTGTTCCGAGAAACTGTAGGCCGCGACGGACAACGCGCCGCCAAGAAAAAGGATGAGAAGGACAGGCATATAAAGCCACATCATGCCGCCGCTGCGCTGTCCGCCTTCGTAAGTCGTGTCGAGATTTGTCATGTGATCGCCCCTTTTGGTTTCGTTGGGTTCGTTCTGGCTGTTTTCCGGAGTCTTTAACGCGCTCCACGCGCCCCCTAGATCGCGCGCGGCGGCCCCTGCCGCAAGACGGCCCGTCGCAGGGACCGTCCCTTTTGTCGCAGCGCGAAAGCGGCCGCCGCCTCAAGATTGAGCGAGCGGGCGCAAGACGCGGCCCTGTTGTGGTAGGCTCGCCGGCATGGCCCGGATCATCCCGCTCTGGCGCACGCCGGAACTCTCGATTCACCGTTTCGACCACCCGGCCGAGCAAGAAGATCAGCCCTACGAGGAGGTCGCCGGCGCGTTCATGGCGAGCTTTGTCGAGACCGGCGCCTTCGATCTTGAGGTCGGCGGGGCCGGCTGGCGGGTCGGTACGGGCGACGTGATGCTGAGCCGGCCCGGCATGCGGTTTCGCGCCAGCCATGATGGGCGCGGGTTCAACGACGTCTGCGTTTCGCTCACCTATCTCGCCGCCGCCGAGGACCGGTTCGATTCCGCCTTGAGCTGGGAGAAATCCAACCACGCCGTCGTCCGGGCGAGCAACCGCACGCGATATCTTCGCCGCGCGCTTGAAGCCGCCCTCGCCGACAAGCAGCCGATGGCGGCCGAATATTGCGCGACCGAGATCTTCCGCGAGGTCCCGGACGGCGCGCCGGCGCCGCTCTTCAGCGACCGGAAATTCCGTTGGTATGCGGAGCGCGTCGATTACGCGCGCGAACGGATGACGCGCGAATTCGCCGAGCCTTTGACGGCCTCGGACCTTGCGCGCGCCGTCGGCATGAGCCTCTTTCACTTCTCGCGCGTCTTCGCCGAACTGACGGGCGCCCCGCCGCATCAGTTCCTGTTGCGAACGCGGCTTGACGCGGCGCGCGCGATGATCCGCGGCGGAAGGAGCGTCACCGAGACCTGCCACGCCAGCGGTTTCAACAATCTCAGCCATTTCACGCGCAGCTTCGCCCGCCGCTTCGGCGCGCCGCCGTCGCGCCTTTCCGCCTGAAATTCGCAAGAAAGCGCAAGCGCCGGCTTGGCCGCCGCGGCTAGCCTCTCCCGCAATCGCCAACAGCGAGGAGAGAAGGAAATGCCGCTCAAAACGCTCGCGCCGATCGCCGCCGCCCTTGCCGCCGGCGCCGCCG
>JACADX010000099.1 GCA_013389125.1 Parvularculaceae bacterium
ATACTCGACGACTTCAGTCTTGGCGCGCGTGCCGACTTCGAGATAGACGACGTCGGAGCTTGAACGATTGACAAGATGGTGGCCGTTCGCCGCGCCCGCCGGGAACGCCGCCGCGTCGCCGGCTTTCAGCGCGAATTCGCCGGCGTCCTCGACAAGCACCGCTTGGCCGGAAATTATGTAGATGAACTCGTCCTCATTGCGGTGCCAGTGGCGATGGGCCGACGCGGCGCCCGGTTTAAGGACCGTGAGATTGACGCCGTACTGCGTAAGGCCGCCTGCCTCGCCGAGCCGCTTTTTGCTGCGGCCGGCGACCGCGTCCGCGTAAGGAGCAGGGTAGCCGGTGCTGGTGATCAATGGCGTTTTCTCGACATCTATTCTCGGCATAGGTTCTCCGACGATCGCTGCTTGAGGCGTCAATTCGCGTGGGATACCAGATCGAGATGGCCAAAATCGATCCCATTGAGCTGACGAAGGCGCTTATCCGCCGACCATCCGTGACGCCGCGCGATGATGGCGCTCTCGACGTCGTGCAATCCGCGCTGGCGGCGATCGGATTTCATTGCCGGCGATTGAAATTCGAGGAGGCGGGGACGGCCCCGGTCGACAATCTCTTCGCTCGATGGGGAACGGAAGACCCGGCGTTCGGATTTGCGGGCCACACGGATGTCGTTCCGCCGGGCGATCCGGAACAGTGGGCGTCGCCGCCTTTTGAGCCGACAATATTGGAGGGCGTTCTACACGGCCGCGGCGCGGCCGATATGAAAGGCGCGATCGCTGCTTTCGCCGCTGCCGCCGAACGCACGATCGAAAAGGCCCCGAAGGGCTCGATCGTCGTTTTGATCACGGGCGACGAGGAAGGGCCGGCGCTCAATGGCACGAAGAAGCTCCTGAATTGGATGCGCGAAGAGGGCGAGAGAATTTCGCATTGTCTCGTCGGAGAGCCGTCATCCGGCGAAGCGCTTGGCGACATGATCAAGGTCGGCCGGCGGGGCAGCACGAATTGCTGGCTTACGGTGTTCGGCGAGCAAGGCCACGTCGCTTATCCGGATCGCGCCCGGAATCCGATCCCGTCGCTCCTCAAGAAACTGTTGACGCTGAGCGAAACGCCGCTCGATGACGGTTATGATCGCTTCCAGCCGTCGAGCCTGCAGGTGACCGACATTCATGTCGGCAATCCGGCCGCGAACGTCATCCCGGCGCAAGCGACAGCCCGGTTCAATGTGCGGTTTAATCCGAACTGGACCGGCGCCAGTCTTGAGGCGCGCCTGCGCGAGAAACTCGATGAAGCCGCGCGCGAGACGGGCGCACGCTATGAACTCACAGCGGTCTGTTCAGGCGACGCGTTCCTTACGACCAATGCGCCGTTCTTGGACCTTGTTTCCAGCGCCATCCGCGACGTAACCGGCCGCACGCCGGAGCGATCGACGACCGGCGGCACGTCCGACGCTCGCTTTATCAAGGATTTCGCCCCGGTATGCGAGTTAGGCCTTGTCGGCAAGACAATCCATCAGGTCAACGAAGGGACGAGGGTTGAGGACATTCCGGCGCTGGCGATGATCTACGAAACGATCCTTGACCGGTATTTTTCCGCGTTTGGCCACAGCCGATGATTTCTTTCGACCACGCCGCACGTCAGATTGGCGGCGCATGGAAAATGGCGTTCAACGCCGAAGACTGGAAATCCGCGCTCGATCGGGGCCTTGACGACGTCTTCGCATCATTGTCCGCTTTGGCGTTCGCGTCGCCGCTCGTCGTCCTGGCGTCCGTCGCCGGAAGGAGGGCCGCATCGCGGATCCCGGAATTTTCCGATTCAATTTACGTATCGGCGCCGCTCGCCGCGCTGATCGTCTCCGATCTCGCGACATTCGCGCTCGACTGGGCGGCGAGCCTTGCGCTTCTCCTGGCGCTCGCTCGTTTGACGGGCGCGGGCAGACATGCGGCCGATCTTATTGTCGGCTACAATTGGATTCAGCCGGTAATCGCCGCCGCGCAGCTGCCGGCGATCGCCCTGATGGCCGCCGCCGCGAGTCGCACGCTCGGCGGAATCGTCGGGCTTCCCGCCTTTGCGTTGTCGCTGGCGCTGCTTTGGGGCATCGTCCGCCGCGGTCTTAACGCCGCGCCGGCGCCGGCCGCCGCGATCGTCGTCCTTCTCATCTTCGTCGGCATCGCCGCTGATCTTTTGTGCTCTGCGGCGCTGAAGGCGGCGCTTGCGGTTCAGGGATAATCGGCGCGCAGAAAGTAGAGACCCTCAGCGGGGGCGACCTGACCGCATCGACGGCGGTCGCAAGCGCGGAACGCCGACTCGAAATCGGCTTTGCTCCACCGCCCGAATCCGACTTCGACGAGGCTGCCGACCATCGAGCGGACCTGGTGATGCAGGAATGAACGCGCGGAAGTCTCAATGATGACATTGTCCTCATCGCGATGGACCGCGACTGTCGACAGCGTCTTCAGCGGCGAGTCCGACTGGCAGGTCGAGGCGCGAAACGTCGTGAAATCATGTCTGCCGACCAGAAGCTGCGCCGCGTCATGCATGGCGTCGGCGTCAAGCGGCGACGCGAGGCGCCAGGCGCGCCCAGCGTCAAGCGCCAAGGGCGCGCGTCGATTGACAATGCGGTATAGGTAGTGCCGCCGCGTCGCCGAATGCCGCGTATGAAAGTCGGCGCTGACAATCGACGCGGAAAGGGCCGCAATCGGCGCCGGCTTCAGATGGTAGTTGACGGCCTCGCGCACGGTGTCGGGATCGGCCTGCTTCTCCAGGTCGAAATGCGACGGCATCGCCAGCGCATGAACGCCGGCGTCCGTCCGGCCGGCGGAAAATGCGGTGATCCGTTCGCCGGAGAATTTGAAAACAGCATCCTCGACGGCGCCCTGGACCGAGACGCCGTTCTCTTGTCGTTGCCAGCCGCAGAACGGGCCGCCGTCGAATTCGAGGATAAGCAGGTAGCGCGGCATCAGAGGCGATCGCTTGCGCTCAACGAAAATCCCCGGAGGAACGAGGCGGCGTCCTGTACGCCTTTTCCGGCGCGCTGCAGCTTCAAGAGCTCGACCGCGTCTTCGCCGCAGGCGACAATTAATCGGTCGTTCGCCGCGAGGATCTCGCCGGGAGGGCCGGTCCCGCCTGCCGTCCGCGACATCAACGCTTTTATGCGCGCGCCCTTTGCTTCGAACCATGCCCCCGGAAACGGCGAAAGGCCTCTAATCTGGCGGTCGATTTCCCGCGCCGGTCTCGACCAGTCGATCCTCGCGTCAGCGGCGGCGATCTTTGACGCATAGGTGACGCCGGTCGACGGCTGCGGCGTTTCGACCACGACGCCGCGCTCCAGCGCCGACAAGAAGCGGACCAGCAATTGCGCGCCGACGACCGAAAGCCGGTCGTAAAGGCTTTGGGCGGTGTCGTTGTCTTTGATTTCCACAGCCTCCGAGAGGAGGATCGGGCCGGCGTCGAGACCTTCCTCCATGCGCATCACCTGAACGCCGGTGATCTTGTCGCCGGCCATTATCGCGCGCTGGATCGGCGCTGCGCCCCGCCACCGCGGCAACAGCGAGGCATGAAGATTGAAGCAGCCGTGGCGCGGCGCAAGGAGGACCTCCTTCGGAAGTATGAGGCCGTAAGCGACGACAATCGCCGCATCGAGTTCGAGCGCTCGGAACGCGTCGACCGTCGCCTGGCTCTTGAACGTCTTCGGCGTTCTCACCTCAATGTTGTAACGCTCCGCGATTTTCTGCACCGGCGACGGCGTCAGCCGGTGGCCGCGTCCTGCTGGCCTAGGCTCGCGCGTATAGACGGCCGCAATATTGCGGCCGGCGGCGATCAGTTCGACCAGGCTCGTCGCCGCGATTTCAGGCGTCCCCATGAAGGCGAGTCGCATCGCGCGATTTCTCCAAAGCGAGCGTGTCGTGCGCGCCGCATCGATTGGTTAAAATGCGGCTCAGGCGATCGCCGCGAGGCGCTGATCCTTCTTCAGCTTCCGGATGATCCGATCCCGTTTGAGGCGAGAAATCCGGTCGATGAAGAGGACGCCGTCAAGGTGGTCCATCTCATGCTGGATGCAGACGGCGAAAAGTCCCTCGGCGTCAATCGTCTGCTCGTTCCCATGATAGTCGAGAAAGCGAACGCGGCAGCGTTGCGGCCGCTCGACCTCTTCGTAAAATTCCGGGACCGACAGGCACCCCTCCTGATAAAGCCCTGTTTCTTCGGAAGGATCAAGGATCTCCGGATTGACGAAAAAACGCGGCTGGGGCTCCTCGCCCTCGCCCGCAAGGTCCATCACAATGATCCGTTTGGGAATGTCGATCTGGATGGCGGCAAGGCCGATGCCGTCCGCTTCGTACATGGTCTCAAGCATGTCATCCATAAGCGCGCGCACAGCATCGTCGACAACCTCAACGGGCGCCGAGCGTTGTCGAAGGCGCGGGTCAGGCGCGGTCAAGATTTCCCGAATGGCCATGACCGCGAGGTATGGCGGGCAAGTCTCCGCGTCAAGGCTGCGGCAGGTCTCGCAATCTCTCGCTTTTCGAAGCCGCTTCCCTTAGGCTAATTGTCGGGTGTTGTTGGGTTTTTTTGGGGTATTCCATGCAGGCGTCGCCGCCCGCCGAAGGGGCTCAGTCGACCGCGCCGATCGAGGCCGCGCCGTTGTTGACGGGGCCGACGGAGTTCCTTTCGATTTTTGTCATCGCCGTTCTGGCGATCTTCGCCATCGTGATCTGGCAGCTGATGCGCTGGCGCTCTGGCCGCCGAGCCCGTGACGCCGCCGCCGGCGCCGAGTTTTTCCAGCCTGCCGGCGAAGGCGCGGAAATTACGTTCGACGAGACCGATCGCGGCGTGTCGCCGGAACCTGCAGCGCCGCATGCTGAAACCGCGCCGTCGCTCGATCAGATATTCGCGGAAGCGGAGATTCCAAAGCCGAAGAGGAAGGGTATCTTCGGCGGGCTTTTCGCAAGAAAGGCGCGGGCGGCCGAAGCGGGGCCGCCGGAAGACATGGCGCAAACGCCGGAAGTGATCGATCTCGGCGCGGACGGCGACGACCTTGCATCCGTTCGCATTGAACGGCCGCAGCGCAGCGTCTTCTCAGCCGGACGTTACGACGAAGCCGAAGCGGGGGGGGTTGCAGATTGGGCGTCGATTGAGCGAGCCGAACGGCGTCGGCACGAAGAGCAAGCAGCCCTAGCCGCGAGCGAGACGCGTCAACAGGCCGAACATGAGGCTGAGCGTCTCCGGTCAGACGAGGCGCGGCGCCGCGCCGAAACTGAAGCGGCGGCGCGAATTGGGGGATTAGATCGCGCGGCGGCGACCGCGCTTCCGCCCCGGCCGGTCGAGCCGGAGCCGCGCGCGCATCACGAAGAGCTCGCGCGCACGCTTTCAGAAGTTGAGGAGGCGCTTCACGCGCAGCGCGAGGCGATCCAGGCGGAGACCCGCAATCTTCTCGATTCTTTCGCCCGCCGTTTCAGCGATCGGCTGGACGCG
Organism: Parvularculaceae bacterium; assembly: GCA_013389125.1. Classification (GTDB taxonomy): domain Bacteria; phylum Pseudomonadota; class Alphaproteobacteria; order Caulobacterales; family Parvularculaceae; genus Amphiplicatus. Next base: position 5,468 of record JACADX010000099.1, read on the forward strand.
CTTGCGACAAGCGTGGAGCGGCGCGCGCCCGCGCGGTCGGCTGACGCGGCCGCCGGCGGCGAACGGCCGCCCGATCTGTCAGACCTGTCAGACCTTCTAACCATGAAGCTCGCCGAACATCAGCAGGCCGTCAGTCAATCGCTCCTCTCATTGTCGAGACGAATTGACGGATTGGGTCTTTCGGGGAGCCAACCGGCGAACATTGCATCCCGAGCGGAGTCCTTGAGCGCGCCAGCGGTCCAGCTGGCGGAAATCGTCAGGAATGCGCTCGCGCCGAATGGGTATGAATTCAACGCCGTTCTCCTGAACAACCGGCGCGCCGACTGCCTCATCAAGCTGGGGCGCCCGCCCGGCCCGATCGCGATCGACGCCCGGTTCCCGGTCGAAGCGTTCGCCGCGCTCAGAAGCGGCCGCGCGGACGCGGAGAATGAATTTCGCAGGACGGCGCTGCGCCACATTGTCGACGTCGCCGAACGGCTCATTGCGCCGGGCCTCACGGCGGATTCAGCGTTGATGTTCATTCCGTCGGAAAGCGCCGTCGCCGAACTGCATGCGAGATTTCCGGATGTCGTTCAGGACAGCTACCGCGCGCGGGTATGGATCGTCTCGCCGACGACCCTGATGGCGACGCTGCATACGATCGCCGGCGTGATGCGGGACGCGGCGCTGCTCGCGGGCGCGCCAAACGACGCCAAACGCGCGCTTGCGGAAATTGAGCGCCTCAGCGAGCGCGTCGCCGCGCTCGAAAGCAATTCGCCGCGGGCGCGCCCGGCGATCGCTGACGTGCCATATTCGGGCGAATCTCCCGAGACGCGGCGCGCCGAGGCGAGCGGCGAGGACGGCGAAAAAGGCCTAAAGAGGCTCTTTCAGCCGGCGTCGGAACGGGAGACCGTCCGCCCCGAAGGCGATCTTTATGCGGATGACGAGGCCGGCGGGCTCCCGAAAACTCAAACGCGCCCGCCGTTTCCTCTGCGATAGCGCGCTCAACGCCGAACGAACTCGGCTTCGATCTCGATGACGACTTTGTCGCCGACGACGCTGTCAAAGCGGTCGACGCCGAACGCCTTCCGGCTAAACTCCCCCTTTGCGGAAAAGCCGACGACATAGCCGCCGCGAAGGAAGTCCGCAGCCCCGCCGTTGAAGGTCACGTCGAACGCGACTGGCGACGTCACGCCGTGCAGCGTCAAATCGCCGATCATGCGGCCGGCATTGCCAGCGATCGTCTCGATCCGGGTCGAGCGAAAGACCGCTTCTGGAAAGCGGCCGGCGTCGAGCCAGTCGGGTCCGGCGAGCGTTGCGGCGAATTCGTCATTACCGACGTCAAGGGATGCAATGTCGATCCTGGCTTCGACATGGGACAATTCCGGATCGGCGGCATCAAAATCCAGCGTCGCTTCGAGCTTTTCAAAACGACCGACGTAATTCGCATAGCCAAGGTGATTGACCTTGAACAGCACTGCGGCGTGGTGCGGGTCGAGCGCATAGGCCCCCGGCTTCAGAGCGGCCGGCTCGCTTGCAACCTTCGGCGCGATGATCGACGCGCAGGCGGCTGAAGCAAGCGACAAAATAAGAAACAGCCCCAAAGTCCTCGCACTCATGTTCCGTCACCTTCGGTCAATTCGGCCGCAATCCGCGCAGCCCGGATCGCGCGGCAATTTCACGACGCGCGCCGACGATGAAAGTCCGTCAAACAAGAAGAGCCGCCCGGCGAGGCTTTCGCCGAAGCCGACGATCTCCTTGACGGCTTCAAGCGCCGCCATGGACCCGATGACGCCGGCAAGCGGGCCAATGACGCCCTCTTCGGCGCAATTGACCTGCTCCTCTCGCGGCGGCGCTTCGGGAACGAGGCAGCGATAACAGGGAAGCGCCGCGCCCGCCCACGGTTTGAAGACTGAAATCTGCCCTTCAAAGCGTCCGATCGCCGCGGAAATGAGCGGTCTTTTCGTTTCGATGCAGGCCGCGTTGATTGAAAATCGGCCGGCGAAGGAATCGATTCCTTCGACGACGAGATCATAGCTGGAGATGATCCGGGAGGCATTGCCGCGATCGAGCTTTTCGCCGTGCGCAACTGTTCGAAGGTGGGGATTGAGGGAGCGCGCAAAGGCGACGGCGCGCTCTATTTTCGCGGCGCCCACATCCTCGTCGCGGTAAATCGTCTGCCGCTGGAGGTTCGATAGCGCGACGCGATCGTCATCCGCGACCCCCAGCAAGCCGACCCCTGCGGCCGCGAGATACTGGATGACAGGACTGCCGAGCCCACCGGCGCCGACGACAAGAACGCGCGCTGACAAGAGCTTTAGCTGCCCTTGCGCGCCGACCTCCTTCAGCAGGATATGGCGCAGAAACCGTTCGCGCGCGTCGGCGTCGAGCATCAAGTCTCCTCCGCCTTGGTTTTGACCAGAGTTCCCCCCATCATTCAACGAATGACCTCAAGGCCGATTGTCGGCGTTCGCCCTCTTGAACCCGAAGACCGCGCGGAATGGACGCGCATGCGCGCGCTCCTTTGGCCGGGCGATCACGAATTGGAGATCGGCGCGCATTTCGACGGCGGGCCGGCGACGGCCGCCGTCTTCGTCGTCGACCTCGGGGACGGCCGGCTCGGCGGCTTCATCGAGGTTGGCGCGCGCGCCTATGCGGAAGGGTGCGACACCTCGCCGGTCGCCTATGTCGAGGGTTGGTGGGTCGATGAAGACCTTCGGCGGAAAGGCGTCGGCGCGGCGTTGATGCGTGCGGGCGAGGCCTGGGCGCGCGAGAGAGGCTTTGCTGAAATCGCCAGCGACGCGCTTATTGAAAACGCCGTTAGTCTCGCCGCTCACCGGGCGCTCGGCTTTCAGGAAATCGAGCGTATCGTTTGCTTCGCAAAAGCGCTCTAGAGCTTCGCGCCTTGATCCGGAATCAGGGCGCTCGCTCTAGGCTTTGAATTGCGCGGCGTTCTTGCGCAAAACCGCGCACACTTTTGCGCACGCCGCTCTAACGCTCACCACCAGCCAAAATAGCGGCCAACCATCGCGAGCGCGATCATTGTCGCGCCGACGACGATGAGCGCCATGCCAAGGCCTCGATTGGCCTCACTCGACTCACGCGCGATAAGGCCGACGAAAATGCACAAGAAGCCGACGACGATAGCTGCGTTTCGGAACTCGATCGCCAGTAAGTCGCCGAATGTCATCGTCCTGTCGAGCCGAAGCCTCCTTCTCCGCGGGATGTCTCGTCGAGCGCCTCAACCTCTTCGAATCGCGCCTGCGAAACCGGCGCCACCACCATCTGCGCGATGCGCTCCCCGCGCCGGATGACGAAATCATCCGAGCCGTGATTAATGAGGATGACCTTGACTTCGCCTCGGTAGTCGGCGTCGATCGTTCCCGGCGCATTGACGACGCCGACGCCGAACTTCGCCGCAAGACCCGAGCGCGCCCGCACCTGCGCCTCCCAGCCGGAGGGGAGCGCCACGCAAAGACCCGTCGGCACGATCGCCCGCTCGCCGGGTTTTAGCGTCAGCGTCTCGCCTGCCGGGACGGCTGCGCGCAGATCGCAGCCGGCCGCATCGGGCGTTTCATAGGCCGGAAGCGCAAGGCCTTCGCCGTTCGACAAGCGGCGGATGCGCACGAGCGGCGCGCGACGGACGGCGTCATCATACATAAGGGAAATACTTTCCTCGCTTCAGACTCTACCGCGCCCGGACGTCCCGAAACACCCCTTCCGGCGTCTCGTCCCCATCAAAAGTCACGCCGTTCTCCCTGTCTTTGCAGCGCGGCTTTTTCCGGCTTTTCCGGAAGTCGGCGGCGCCGGCATTGATGCGCGCCGACTTTCCGGCCTTCTATTGGCGGCCGCATTTTCAGGATCTTTCGCGGTCCTTTTGTCTTTGAACAGGCAAAGGTCGGCGATGACGCATTTCGGGCAGTCGGGCGCTCTCGCCTTGCACACATAGCGGCCGTGGAGAATGAGCCAGTGATGCGCGCCATGGAGATATTTGGTCGGCACGATTTTCATCAATCGCTCTTCAACGGCGATCGGCGTCTTTCCCGGTGCGAGGCCGGAGCGGTTCGCGACGCGAAAGACATGCGTGTCGACGGCGAGCGTCGGCTGACCAAAGGCGGCGTTGAGCACCACATTCGCCGTTTTGCGCCCGACGCCCGGCAGCTTCTCAAGCTCCTCGCGCGTTGAGGGGACCTCGCCGCCATGCTCAAGGACCAGAGCTTTTGACAGCGCAATGATGTTTTTCGCCTTCGCGCGCCAAAGACCGATGGTCCTGATATAGGATCCGAGCCTTTCCTCGCCGAGCTCCGCCATCTTCGCCGGCGTGTCGGCGACCGCGAAAAGCGCCGGCGTCGCCTTGTTGACGCCAGCGTCCGTCGCCTGCGCCGACAGAACGACAGCGACCAGCAAGGTGAAATGATTCTTGTAATGGAGTTCGGTCCGAGGGTCCGGCGCCGCGTCTTGAAACCGCCTGAACGCCTCGGCCGCCGCCGCCCGGGTCATTGCCGCCATGTCCGCCTCGCCTTCGCACGGCCGCGGACGATGCCCGCCGGCTCGCGCGGAAGTCAAATGCTTCGAGGCTGGCGGCGACGCGCGCAGGTGCGCTAACATCGGCGGCATGATCCATGCCAGCGTCATTGAGGACATGCCGCCTAACGAGAAGGGCCGCATGACGGGTCTTGAGGCCGGGACGCCGGCGGTGGGCGCGGCGTTTGACGCCGTTCTTTCCCCAAACCGTTCTCTGCCGAATGCGGGATTTCTTGCCGTCATGGCGATTGTGATCGGCGCGAACTTCGTCTTCGGCGTCTATTTCTACGCCATTGGGGCGTGGCCGGTGATCGGCTTTTGCGGGCTTGACGTCTTTCTCGTCTGGCTCGCGTTCAAACTCTCCTATCGGCAGGGGAGGCTACGTGAGCGCGTGCGGATCGCAAGCGGCGACATGCGCGTGTCGCGTATTCTGCCGTCGGGGCACGAATCGCGCTGGCGCATTGAGCCGTATTGGGCGCGCGTCGTCATTGACAATCCCGAGCGTCATGAGTCGCGAGTGCGCGTCGTCAGCAAAGGACGCTCGCTCGTCCTCGGCGCTTTTCTGTCGCCGGACGAACGCATGGAATTCGGGCGCGCGCTCGCGTCGGCGCTCGCGAAGGTTCGCGGCGGAGCCTGAAGCGTGATCGCGACCTACCTTGCGCTCGTCGGCGCCGTCGTGATCGCCGGGCTTTTCTATTGGCGATGGGCGAAGCGGACTGCTGCGGAAATCGCTGACAGCGCGGCGCTCGAATGGTCGCGGCTGAAGGCGTCGGAGCCCGATCTTGTCGAATAGATCGACGAAGTCCGTTTTCGGGAGATTTTCCAACGGGTTCACTTTCCGCGTTTCCCGAAATACGCGCTTGGCATGGCGGCGGCCTTTGTCGCGGCGTTGCCGCTGACGCTCGGAATTCTCTCGGGCGTCGCCTGGGCGCTTGACGCCGTCGGCCTGTCAGCGGACGCAAG
>JACADX010000031.1 GCA_013389125.1 Parvularculaceae bacterium
GGCCGGTTGAAAATCCGCCGAACTTGGGTCAGCAAGGCGGCGGGGCGAATAGGAGCCCGCCCTATGGCGGGCGAGGGCGGCATGAGTTTTTTTCGGCGCGGTTGGTCGGCGGCGACGTTCTCGGCGGCTTTGATCGTTGTCGCCGCCTGCGGCAGGGAGCCGGCGGCGACCGAAATCGTTGAGCCGCTTCCGGCGCCCTCCTATGGCGAGGAGGAGGAGAACCCTGAGGTCTTCCTCGACTCGATGGAGGTTGGAAGCCGCGAGCTCTACGCCGCCCGCGAGGCGGTGCTTGCGGCGGCGAAGATCCCGCCGGGCGCGCGCGTCGCCGACATCGGCGCCGGCACCGGCCTCTATTCGCTGCTGTTCGCGAACGCGGTCGGACCTGCGGGCGTCGTTTATGCGGTCGACATCGAACCGCGCTTTTTGAAGCTCATCAATCAGCGAACCGCGGATCTTGACGTCGGCAACGTCGTTTCCGTGCTCGGACGCGACGATGACGTCACGCTGCCGCCGTCTTATGTCGATGTCGTCTTTATCGCCGACACCTATCATTATTTCTCGGACCGCGCGGCGATCATGAGGAGCATTCACGAGGCGCTTGCGCCGGACGGCCGGCTCATCATCCTCGACTACACGCTAGATGAGACGCATAAGGACGATCCAAGGCGGGCGCATGTCCGTTTCGGCAAAGCCGGTCTCGTGAACGAAGTTCAGTCGTTCGGCTTCAAGCTTGTCGATGAGCCGTCGGTTCCGGGACTTAAAGACATCTACATGTTCGTATTTGAGCGAGTCTGAGCGAGACGGCGATGGACGCGTCAATGCGCGTCGATGCTCGCCTTCGCGGACGCGGGCGAGATTGACGACAGCAGCGGCGCATCCGCCTCGCTCTGATTCGTCAGCGCCCGACCCATGATCTCGGCGATGACGGCGTTGCCGCGGGCGCCGACATGGTGCCAGTCGTAGTAAAGCGGCGCATCGACAGCGTCGAACGCGTCGCCGAGAAAATAGACCCCCTCCGCTTCGCGGCCGAGAAACCGCGATTTTGCGGCGTCGTAGACAGCCTTTTGGCTTTCGATCAGCGCGGGCGAGCTCTCGCCGACGATTTTCTCTTCGTAATCGTCGAATGGCGCGCGGGCGCCGGCGAGAAGGTTCGGCTGCCAGAAGAAATAGGTCTTAAAGCCGTATTCGGCGGCAAGCGCTTCCACTTGCCGGATATGCGCCTCGTAGAGAATGACGGTTTCGGCCGCGTTTGCGCGAATCTTCGGCGACACGGCGGCGTCCCAGGCTTTTGACGAGGCGGACCGTCCAAGGCCGCATTGCGCCGCCTTTACGAGGCGCGCGTAGTTGGATTTTTCATAGAGCGTGCGAACCCCGCTCCATTTCAGCGAGGCCCGCATTTGGTCGAACTCGACGCGGATGCTTCCCGGGTCGCGCGGAATGGCCGGCGAATAGACGCCTGCATAGCCGTCATTGACGCCGTCATAGAAGATGACGACGTCCGGCCTCTCGCCTCGCGCGAGGCGTTCAAGCAGGACATTGAGCTCTTGCGCCGCGACGTAAGAGGACTCGCCGTAATTGGTGACGTCATAACCGCGCCCCAGTCGCTTCTGAAGCATAGCGGGGATCGTGTCGGCGTCAGCGACGCCAGTGCCCCAAGTCGTCGAGCCGCCGAAGACGAAGACTTTTTTCGCGTCTGGCGAAGGCTGTTTCGGCGTGAATCGCACGCCGGCTTCGTCGATGTTGATGTAGTCGCCGGCGAACGCCTTGCGCCGCCAATGCGTGTACGGTTCAAACTCGCCGCCCCAGGCGCGGACGAATTCGCGCCAATAGGCGGTCTTGTTCTCGAGTTCATCGCTGACCGGGGCGTGAACGCGCGCATCAATCGCCGGATCCTCGCGGAAGGCGAGCCGTTTGAGGCCGATTGCGCCGCCGATAAGATAATGACCGAGCAGCAGAAGTACGACGAAGGCGCCGATCTGCTGGACCCAAAAACCGACGGCTCTCGCCGGTCTCTCGAAACGCGACACCGCTCCCCACCCAGCCAAAACGCCGCCGCATCTATCGCGTCGAACGCCGGTTTTGGAACTTAACAAGGTTTAATGGCCTGTGGTCGTCGCGGCAAAACGGGCGCGGGCGGGCGGCGTCAACCACCGAATTTTCCATGGATTTTTGGGTTCGCGTCGGATTGCCTTGACTCAAATGTTCTCATTTTGTTCTATTGCGCGCCCTCCCTGTTTTCGGGGCTATGCGATGTCTGCGCTTCCTGTCCGCCCGAAGCTTGACGCCTTAAGGCGCCGGATCGAAACGCTCGAAAGGAAAGGCGCGCCGGCGGCGCGCGCGGGTTCGGCCTTCGCGCTTGGGCCGCTCACGGTGGCGCCCGGCGCGCTCCACGAAATCCGCGTTTTCGGGTGGCGGGACGCGCCCGCGGCCTCGGGCCTTGCGCTGGCGATTTCGGGGAAGATCGCGGCGCGAACGAGGAAACCGGTCGTCTTCATTCGCGAACCGCGCGGCTATATTTCCATAGGCAGAGCTTATGCCTGCGGGCTTTCCTCTTTCGGCGTCGACCCGGCGGACATCATCGTCGTTTCGCCAGAGAGCGCCAAGGAGGCGTTGTGGGCGACGGAAGAGGCGGCGGGCGCTTCCGGCGTCGGCGCCGTTGTCATCGAATTTCTAAAGCCCCACAAATTGCTTGATCTTACGGCGACGCGCCGCCTGCAGCTTGCGGCGGAGGCTTCAGGAACGACGCCGATTTTTCTGCGCAGCGCCGGCGATGCAACGCCCTCAGCGGCGCGAACGCGGTGGCGCATCGCCGCCGCGCCGAGCGCGGCGGACAGTTACGACCTCAAGGCTTCGGGCAATCCGCGCTGGCGGGTTGAGCTTGAGAAATGCCGCGCAGGCGGGCGCGGCGCGTGGGTGCTGGAGTGGGATTATGAAACGGGAGAATTGCGGGAGGCGGCGGTTCATGGCCGTGCTCTTCCCGAAATGGCCGACCGATCGTTTGAAGAAATCGCAGCCGTCGCTTGATCAGGGCGGCGCGCCGCTTGCCCTTTATGAAAGGGCGCAGAGCGCGCTGCGCCTTTACGCGCTTGACGCTGCGGCGGAGTCTTTAGGGCTTTTCCCGGGACAGGCGCTTGCGGACGCGCGCGCCATCTGCCCGCATCTTGTCGCCGTCGAGGCGCGTCCTCTTGAAGACGCCAAGGCGTTTCAAAAGCTCTGCGCGCGCTTCATGCGCTATTCGCCGGCGGTTTCTGTTCAGCGGACCGGCGAGGCGTTCGTCGACGTCACCGGGTGCGAAAGGCTTTTCGGCGGCGAGGCGGCGATCCTTGCTGATCTCGCGCGGCGTCTTGAGGCGGCGGGATTTTCCGCGAAGATCGCCGTCGCAGGGACGCCAGGCGCCGCCTTCGCCTTCGCCGCCGCAGGCGTCGGCGGCGTCATTGCGGCGCCGGAAACGAAAGCGGCGCTGGCGCCTTTGCCGATCGATGTCTTGCGGATCGACGCCGCCGTCGCCGAGCGCCTCAGGCGGATGGGACTAAAGCGCGTCGGCCAGCTTTATGACATGCCGCGCGCGCCGCTCACGGCGCGATTTGGAAAAGAGCTCCTGATGCGCCTTGATCAGGCGCTCGCGCGCGAGACGGAAGCGCTGCCGCTGCTGTTCCCGGCGCCTCATGATTACGCTGAAATGCGCTTCGCCGAGCCGATCTCGTCGATCGATGCGGCGATGGAAAGCGCAAGAAAGCTCGCCGGGGATCTCGGGGAAACGCTTTTGAAAGCCGGCAAGGGGGGGCGGCGTTTCGAACTGACGCTCTTTCGCGTCGACAATCAAATGGCGCGCGTCAGCGTCAGGACTTCGGCGGCGACGAACTCGCCGGCTCATATCGCGCGTCTGTTTGATATGCGACTCGACGGCCTCAGGAGCGATATCGACGCGGGCTTCGGTTTCGAACTCGTGCGTCTTGGCGCATTCGAGACTGAAAAGACGCCAGCGCTCCAGCATGAGGCCTTTGACCGCGCAGCGGCGGACGCCGCCCTGTCGGAATTGAAGGACAGGCTCAGCAATCGCCTTGGCGCGCGGCGCGTCTGCCGGCTTGACCTCAAGGATTCGCATCTTCCAGAGCATGCCGATGCGCTCGTCCCGGCGACGGCGCCGCCGGCCGCCGCCGTCGACGCCGATCCCGGCCTTCGCCGTCCCGTCAAGATCCTTTCCCATCCGGAGGAGATCGAGGCGCTGGCGCAGATTCCAGACGGTCCGCCGGCGCGGTTTTCCTGGCGGCGCGTTTCCTATCGCCTCGTCAGGGCGAGCGGGCCGGAGCGCATCGCCGACGAATGGCGCCGTCAGGAGAATGCAAAGCCGACGCGCGATTATTACCGCGTCGAAGATGAAGAAGGGCGGCGTTACTGGATCTACCGCGAAGGGCTCTATGAGCGCGAGGCGGGAACGCCGCGATGGTTTCTGCACGGGTTCTTCGCATGACCCGCTACGCCGAGCTTTGCGCCTTCAGCAATTTCAGCTTCCTTCGCGGCGCCTCGTATCCCGATGAGCTTGTCTTGCAGGCGGAAAAGCTCGGGATCGAAGCGCTCGCCGTAACCGACGTCAACACGCTCGCCGGCGTCGTTCGCGCCCACGCTGCGGCGAAGAAAACCGGACTGCGCTTCATTGTCGGCGCGCGGCTTTCCTTCGCCGACGGAACGCCGGATCTTCTTTGCTATCCGTCGGACAGGGCCGCCTATGGACGGCTCTGCAAGCTCTTGACGCGCGGCAAAAGGCGCGCGGCGAAAGGCGCGTGCGATCTTTCAAGAGCCGACGCGCTTGAGCTCGGGGAGGGGCAGCTTTTCGCCCTTCTTCATGAAGACCCGCGGGAGCCGAAAATCGCCGAAACGCTCCGCGATTTCGCCGCCGCCTATCCTGGAAACGTCCGGCTCGCGGCGGCGCGGCGGTTTCGCGATGACGACCGCCGCCGGCTCAACATGTTTGCGGCGACGGCGGCGCGCGTCGGCGTGCCGCTGATCGCGGTCGGCGACGCGCTCTATCATATCCCGGCGCGAAAGCCGCTTCAGGACATCCTCCATTGCATCAGGGAGCATTGCACGGTCGATGAAGCGGGGCGCGCGCTGACGGCGAACGCCGAGCGCCACTTGAAGGCGCCGCGGGAAATGCTGCGGCTCTTCGCCGATCATCCGGGCGCTGTCGAGGAGACGATCGCCTTTGCCGCGCTCGCGCAATTCTCCCTCGATGAGCTGCGCTACGAATATCCTGACGAATCCGCCGGGATGAGCGCGACGCCCCAGGCGGAGCTTGAGCGCCTCGCCTTCGCCGGCGCTGAGGCGCGCTATCCTGGCGGCGTTCCGGAAAAGGTCCGGAAAGCGCTCGTCCATGAACTCGCGCTCATCGATCAGCTTTCCTATGCGCCGTATTTTCTGACCGTTCATGACATCGTGCGCTATGCGCGCGAGCGAGGCATCCTGTGCCAGGGGCGCGGCTCGGCGGCGAATTCGGCCGTCTGCTATTGCCTCGGCGTCACCTCCGTCGATCCGGCGCTCGTCGACCTTCTTTTCGAACGGTTCGTATCGGCGGAGCGCGACGAGCCGCCAGATATCGACGTCGATTTCGAGCATGAGCGCCGCGAAGAGGTGATCCAGTACATTTACGGGAAGTACGGCCGCGCGCGCGCGGGCATCGCCGCGACCGTCATCACTTACAGAACGCGGAGCGCCATCCGCGAGGTCGGCAAGGCGATGGGCCTTAGCGAGGACGTGACCGGCGCGCTCGCCGGCGGGACATGGGGCGGCGGCTCATCGGGCGTCAGCCCCGCGCGCGTCCGGGAAATCGGCCTTGACGCCGATGATCTCAGGATCAAGAGGGCGCTTGCTCTCTCAAAAGAGCTGATCGGATTTCCGCGCCACCTGTCGCAACATACCGGCGGCTTCGTGATGACGCGCGGCGCGCTCGAAGAGGTCATTCCGATCGGCAACGCCGCGATGGCGGATCGGACCTTCGTCGAATGGGACAAGGATGATCTTGACGCGCTCGGGATGATCAAGGTCGACGTGCTCGCGCTCGGCATGCTGACCTGTATCGCCAAGTCGTTCGCGCTTTTGAAGAAGCATTACCGGCTCGAGCATGACCTTGCCTCTCTCCCGTCGGAAGAGCCTGCGGTCTATGACATGATCTGCCGCGCCGACACGCTCGGGGTCTTCCAGATCGAGAGCCGCGCGCAGATGTCGATGCTGCCGCGCCTCAAGCCGCGCAATTTCTACGACCTCGTCATTGAAGTGGCGATCGTGCGCCCCGGCCCCATACAGGGCGACATGGTGCACCCTTATCTCCGGCGCCGCGCCAACAAGGAGCAGGTTCGCTATCCGAGCCGCGAGCTCGAAGAGGTGCTCGGCAAGACGCTTGGGGTTCCCCTGTTCCAGGAGCAGGCGATGAAGATCGCGATCGTCGCCGCTGGCTTCACGCCGTCCGAGGCCGACGGTCTGCGACGCGCCATGGCGACGTTCCGGCGGACGGGAACGATCCATCAGTATCGGGAGAAGATGGTCGAAGGCATGGTCGCGCGCGGCTATGAGAGGGACTTCGCCGAACGTTGCTTCAGGCAGATCGAGGGCTTCGGCGAATACGGCTTTCCGGAAAGCCATGCGGCGAGTTTCGCGCGCCTCGTCTATGTCTCCTGCTGGCTGAAATGCCATTACCCGGACGTCTTCTGCGCCGCGCTTCTCAACAGCCAGCCGATGGGATTTTACGCGCCCGCGCAGATCGTTCGCGATGCGCGAGAGCACGGCGTTCCGATGCTTCCCGTCGACGTCAATCATTCCGGTTGGGATTTCACGCTAGAAGCGGGGCCGCCGCAGGGCTCTCTTCATTCGCGTCACGCCGGGATGGAGAAGGACATCAAGGCGACCCATGCGGTTCGCCTCGGCTTTCGCCAGATCAAGGGATTTTCGGAAGCGGATGCGCGCCTTATCGAGGCGGCGCGTGGCGCGGGATTTGATTCCGTGCGCGACCTTCGCCTCAGGACCGGCCTCGGCTTTCGCGCGATCACGCTTCTCGCCGACGCCGACGCGTTCGGATCGCTCGGGCTTTCCCGGCGCGACGCTCTTTGGGCTGCCGAAGGCCTCGACAGGACGAAAGGCGGAGAAGGCCGCGATCTCTTCGCTATTGACGCGGATCTGCAGCAGGAAGCGGAGATCGCCCTGCCGGCGATGCCGCCGGGCGAGGAGGTCGCCTATGACTACAAGACGCTGAAGCTGTCGCTGAAACGGCATCCGGTCGCGTTTCTTCGCCGGCATCTCGATCGCGGCGGCTACGTCGCGAATGAAAGATTGCGGGAGATGGAAAGCGGCCGTTCCGTCCGGGTCTCAGGCCTCGTTCTCGTCCGGCAGCGCCCCGGCACGGCGAAAGGCGTCATCTTCGCCACGCTTGAGGACGAAACCTCGATCGCCAACATCATCATCTGGCCGAAAACTTTCGAACGCTTCCGACGCGAACTTTTAGGCTCAAGGCTCCTCGGCGTCGAAGGCGAGCTTCAGCGCGAAGGCGAGGTCATCCACGTCATCGCTGCGCGGCTCGTCAATCTGACGGCGAAACTCGCCGTTCTCAGCGACTATCACGGCGAAATGGACGACGGGCTGTTCCGGACCGACGAGGTCAAGCGCCCGGTCCATGAGGATCTGCGGATGAAAGGCGTCGTGCGCCGCGCCGAAACGGATAAACGGTTCAGCGAAATCCTCCCCGGCGGGCGGAACTTTCATTAAAGCGGCGTGCGCTGGAGTGTGCGCGGTTCAGCGCGTAAACGCCGCGACCATCAATGACTAGAGCAAGCGCGCCGATTCCGGATCATGGAGCGAAGCTCTAGCGCGATGTCGCGCGCGCCGCCTCGAAGACCGCTCTTGCGACCGCCCGCGCGACGCAATCCGCCGCGATCGATCCGATGCGCGTAAGGCTCAGCGGATTGTCGATCCGGGCGCCGCCGACCGCCAGAACGAAGACGACGTCGCCGTCGGTTGGACCATGGACCGGCCTTATCGCGCGGGCATAACCATCCTGCGCCATGATGGCGACGCGCCGCGTTTCGGCCTGCGTCAGCGCAGCGTTGACTGCGACGACGCCGATCGTCGTATTGGCGCGCGCGACCGCAAGTTTCGTGTCGGATGGAAGATCCGCGGCTGGCGGCAACGACCCCGACGCGCGTCCGCCGCCGAACTCGCCGTCAATCTCAAAGGGCGCCGCCCAGAAAACATCAGACGCGGGCATTCTGACAGACCCGAAGCTGTTGACCGCGACGAGCGCGCCGATGATTAAGTCGTCCCCCGTCGCAAATGACGCCGATCCGATGCCGCCTTGTTCCGCGCCGGCGCGCGCGCCGTAGCCCGCGCCATGACGGCCCTGCGCAACCCCGATTCGCGCCTTTGCGCAGGCGCGTCGTCCAAGGTCGAAATAAGGCGGCGTCTCCCCCCAGCTCTTGTCGCCGCCATTCGCGAGATCATAGAGAATCGCGGCCGGAACGATCGGGGACGCCGGCACGCCCTCAATCTCCGTCAACCGGAATCCGCGCCCGCGCGCGCCCAGATATGCGGCGACGCCGTCCGCCGCGCCAAGCCCATAGGAAGACCCGCCCGAGAGGACAATCGCGTCGGCGCGGTCAACGAGCGTCGAGGGATCAAGGAGATCCGTTTCGCGCGTGCCGGGTCCGCCGCCCCTGACATCGCCGGCGACGATCGCAGGATTGTCCGGGAGAATGACCGTGACGCCCGTTCGGACGGCCGCGTCCTCGGCCTGCCCGACGCGAATTCCCGGGACGTCGGTGATGTCGTTATTTGGTCCCCTTCCTGACGCCATGAACGCCGATGCCCCTTGCCGTATTGCGGCAACGCTAGACCGATCTCGGACTGTCCGCAAACGGCGCACGCTCTTTTGCGTTGAGGCCCGATGTCTGCAATGCTGACCCTCAGACAGCAAGCAAGAAGGCGCAATCTGGGAATGCTGAAATCAATCATTGCGACGTTCGCCGTCATCGGCGCGGCGTGCGCCGCTCAGAGCTCAGCCCTCGCTCAGACTGCGGCGGAGGCATCCGGCGCGAACGCGCTCATCTCCTATCCGTCGCTGTTTCATTCGGTTGAGGCGGATCACGGCATGGTTGTCGCGCAAGACCGGCTCGCCGCGGAAGTCGGACGCGACATGTTGAAACGCGGCGGCAACGTCGTCGATGCAGCGGTCGCCGCCGGATTTGCGCTCGCCGTAACGCATCCGCAGGCCGGCAATCTCGGCGGCGGCGGCTTCATGCTGATCAAGCTCGCCGACCGGGAGGACGTCATCGCCATCGACTTTCGCGAAATGGCGCCGGCCGGAGCGTCGCGCGACATGTTTCTCGATGAAGCTGGAAACGTCGACAACTTGCGGGCGCGCTTCTCGCACCTTTCCGCCGGCGTTCCGGGAACAGTGATGGGGCTCGCGACCGCGCTTGAGAAATACGGAACAATGTCGCTGAAAGACGTCATGAAGCCGGCGATCCGACTCGCCGAGAAGGGTTTCCCGGCGACGGCGGCGCTGGCGGATTCGCTCGCCGAATACAAAGAACGGTTCGAACGCGATCCGTCGAGCCTTCGATATTTTCTGAAGGACGACGGATCGGCCTACGCCCGCGGCGAGAAGATCGTTCAAAAGGATCTTGCGCGCACGCTCAAGGCGATCGCCGCAAAAGGCGCTGCCGGTTTCTATGAAGGACCGGTCGCCGATCTCATTGTCGCGGAAATGCGCGCGAATGGCGGCCTAATTACGCATGAGGACCTCAAGAATTACCGTGCGGTCGAGCGCAAGGCGGTCACGGGCGAATTCCGGGGGTTTGAAATCGTTTCGATGCCGCCGCCGTCGTCTGGCGGCGTACACCTCATTGAAATGCTCAATGTCCTTGAGGGATATGATCTGGAGGCGCTCGGTCACAACAGCGCCGATTATCTTGGACTCCTCGTCGAGGCGATGCGTCGCGCCTATGCGGACCGGTCGGAGTATCTCGGCGATCCGGATTTTTATGAGGTGCCGATCGCGGCGCTGCTTGACGAGGCGTACGCAAAGAAACTTCGCGGCGAAATCAGTTTCAGGCGCGCTTCGAAATCGGAAGACGTGCGGCCGGGGCTTGGTCCTCGTGACGAAAGCGAAGAGACGACGCACCTTTCGGTCATGGACGCGGCGGGCAATGCGGTCGCGGTCACGACGACGCTCAATTTCACTTTCGGAAGCAGCTATTCGGTCGACGGCGCCGGGTTCCTGCTCAACAACGAAATGGACGACTTCTCGGCCAAACCCGGCGCCCCGAACGGCTTCGGCCTTATCGGCGATGAGGCCAACGAAATCGCGCCCAAAAAGCGGCCGCTGTCGTCCATGACGCCGACCATCGTCATGAAGGACGGGAAGGCGATTTTGGCGACAGGCACGCCGGGCGGATCGACGATCATCAACATCGTCCTGCAAAACATCCTCAACATTCTCGAATTCGGCATGAGTCCGATGCAGGCGAACGCCATGCCGAAGGTGCACCATCAATGGCTGCCGGATCGCATCATCACGGAGCCGGGCGTTCCGGTCGACGCGATCCGCATCATGGAAGAGCGCGGCTTCATATTCGCCCGCGGTCCCGATGGGGCGCTCCAGCAGCGCGCGATGGGCCGCACGAATACGATCATGCTTCAGGGAGGAAAGCTCTTCGGCGCGCCGGACCCGCGCGAACCGGACGGCGGCGCGGGCGCATTCTGATCGGCGCGGCGGACGGGCAGCGACAGTTCGAAGACGGCGCCCGCGCCGTCATTTCGCGCAAGCTTCAATTCGCCGCCATGCGCGCGCGCAATCTCATGCGCGATCGCGACGCCGAGGCCGGAGCCGCCCGGCTTGAACGAGCCCTTGAATGGCTCGAAGAGGTGGCGGCGCGCGTCTTCGGGTATGCCGGGCCCGTTGTCGGCGATTTCGATAACGACGCGATCGCTTTCCCGTCGTGCGGAAACCTGTACTTTCGCGCCAGGCCGCAGGTTTGCGTCCCCATCCGCCTCCGCCGGCGAAAGCGCTTCGACCGCATTGCGGACGAGATTGAATATCGCCCGGTAGAGCTGCGTTGAGTCCGCATTAACCCTCAGCGATTCGTCGACAAGGTTCTGAAGCTCCACGGTCATCGAGGCGGCGTCATCCATGATGTCGGCGACGAGGCCCCGAAGGTCGACCGTCTCAAGCTTCAGCGCCGCCGGCTCCATGCGCGCGTAGCTTAGCGTATCCCGCGAGAGCGCGATCGCGCGGTCGAGCGACGATATGAGTCGGGGGCTGAGCTTTCTGACGCGCGGATCCTCGCTCTTGGCGAGGCGGTCGGACATCAGCTGCGCGGAGGCGAGGATATTCCGCAAATCATGACTGATCTTCGAGATGCCCGCGCCAAGGGCGGCGAGCCGCCGACGCTCGCCGAGGAGCGCTTGGGTCCGCAATTCGAGCGCCGAGAGACTGCGCTCAGCGACTCCGATCTCGTCAATGCGCCGGCTTGGCCGCAGCACATTCGCCGCCTCTTCCGGGTTCTGTTCGAACGCCATCATGTTGTGGGTCAATCGGCTGACCGGCCGGATGATCATGCGATTGAGCGACCAGAAGACGAGGCCGGCGGTAAGGCTCGAAATGATGAGAGAAAGCCCGAGTATGGTTCCGGCGTATGCCTGCAGATCGCGCCGCAGCGCAGCTTGCGAGACGAACATGTCGACATCCCCGCCGGCGGCGTATTTCGGCTTGCCGACGACGCGGATTGAATGATCGCCGCGAGAAAGCAGCGTCGACCATGCGTCGGCCGCATGCTCTTGAGGCATGTCGAAGTTCAAATTGACGAAGCGCATGACGCGCGCCTGATCGGCAGTGAGTTTCGGCGTCATGATCAGCGTGCGCGCGCCGTCGCGATCGAGCGTGACGCCGAGGATGTTCGCGGTCGCGAAGAGCTGCTCGGCCGTTTCCGTCTCAATCATCTCCCCGCCGGGCGCGTCGAGCGCCAGGCCGACAAGATAGGCGGCCTCGAGGCGCGCGTTCAGCCAGTCCAGCCGCTGCTTCGACACCGACGGAATAAGGACGACGATCTCGGCGAAAAATACGAACAGGATCGTGAGCGCAAGGAGCTTCGATGACAACGAGCGTCGAAACAGGTCAGCGAATTTCGGGAAATTCAGCATCGCGCGCCGGCCTAGCCCAGGGACGACAAGAGTCTCACCACGTTCCGGGTGCGGTTGGAGAACAGCGAGGGCGTGAAAAACGCTCCGCCGGCGCGCTTCGAGACCTCTCCCCGCGTCGGATAGGGCGCAACATACTTGGTGAGGCTTCCAATGTTCAATCGGTTGGCGATGACGAAAGACCAGAGTCCGATCTGCTCGCCGGCGTCGTCGCTGACGATCGTCGCGCCGAGAACGGTCCCGTTCTTCCGCGTGACGACTTTCAGAAAGCCGTCGGTCGCCCGCTCGGCCTGCGCGCGGTCATTTTCCGCCAAAGCCCATCGCAAAATGCTTACGTCGCGGAATCGCTCGCGCGCCGCAGCCTCCGATAGGCCGACGCTCGCAAGCTCCGGCGACGAATAGGTGACGCGCGGCGCGAGCGCGTCGCGCCGCGTCGCCGGAATTTTGAAGAGCATGTTGCGGATCAGCGTTGACGCGTGATCGCCCGCAAGATGCGTAAACTGGAGCCCGCCCGCGGCGTCGCCGATCGCGTAGACGCGCCGATTTGTGGTTCGCAATCGCGCATCGAGCGCGAGCCGGCCGTTATCGCGCTTGATCCCTGCAAGCTCGAGGCCGAGGCCTTCGAGGTTCGCGCGCCGGCCGACGGCGACGAGAATGTGCGATCCTTGAATTTCCTCGCCTGAGTCGAGGCGGAGCGCGACGCCGCGTCCGCGGCGTTCCGCGCGAGCGACCTTCGAGCGCTCCTTGACCGTGACGCCTTCCCTGATCAGTCGAGCACGAACGACATCAACGGCCTCGGGATCGTCCCGATTAAGGATCGTGTCCGCTTCGATGACCGTCGCGGCCGCGCCGAGCCTTTGATGCGCCTGCGCGAGTTCAATGCCGATCGGCCCGCCGCCAATGACAATGAGCTTTTCCGGCTTGTCGCGATTCCCGAAGATTGTTTCATTCGTGAAAGCGGGAACGTCCGAAAGGCCGGGTATCGGCGGCAATACGGGCGAAGATCCCGTCGCGATGACGAAATGCTTGGCGGCGACTTCAACATCTCCCGCCTTGACAGTTCTAGGGCCGGTGAACGCGCCATGCGCTCTTAGGACGGTGACGCCAAGTTTCTCGAACCGCTCCTGGCTGTCGTGCGGCGCGATTTTCTCGATGACCGAGCGCACATGGTCCATTACGGCGCCGAAGTCGACGTGAGGTTCGACGCGCGCAATGCCGAATGGCGCGGCCTCCCTCATCGCTTGCGCGCGCGCGGCCGCCGCAATGAGGGCCTTCGAGGGCACGCAGCCGCAATTGAGGCAATCGCCGCCCATTTCGCCCTTTTCGATCAGCACGACCTTGCGTCCAAGCTGCGCGGCGCCGGCGGCGACCGAGAGCCCGCCGGAACCGCCGCCGATGATGCAGATATCTGCGGTGATGGGCATACTATCGAGGCGGTTCTTTTTGCGCCGCTTTGAGCGCGCCGCTCGCCTTCAGCGCGATCGGCAAAAGGGCGAGAACGGAAAGGGCGATGATCGGCGTCAGAATTTCCGGCTGCGTCAGAAGGCCGGCGAGTTCGAGATCGCCGCCGCTGTCAAGCACGGCGCCAAGTCCGTTTCCGGCGCTAACGAACGCGAACGCGCCTGGGATGATGCCGATAAAGGTCGCGAGCGCGAAGGTGCGCAGCTTCACATCGAAGATCGCCGGCGCGATGTTCACGATGAAAAAGGGAAAGAGAGGAATGAGCCGCAGCAGCAGCAAATAGGAAAACGCGTTTCGCTTGAAGCCGTCCTCCATCTTCCGGGCGAACGGTCCGGCTTTCATTCGAAGCGAATCGCCGAGCGCGGTCCGTGCGGCGGAGAATATGATTGCGGCGCCGATGGTCGCAGCGATCACGACGGCGCCGGCGCCAAGGAACGGGCCGAACAGGAAACCGCCGAGCACGGACATCAATGTGGCGCCGGGGAGGGAAAGGGCCGTCACCGCGACGTAAGCCGCCGAATAGGCCGCGACCGCGAGGGGGAGGTTCCGCTCGACAAGCCCCTCAAGGGCCGCCCGGTTTTCACGCAGCGTCTCGAGCGAAAGATAACGGTGGGCTCCGGTCGCGAAGATGGCCGCGGTGGCAAGGGCGATCAGTCCGATCGGCAGGAATCGGGCAAGGCCGGTGCGCGGCTTGGCGGCATCTCTCATCGTTCGAGCCCTTTCAGGAGAATCCGGCCGGAAGCTTGGGTACCAGAGCGCCCGCCGGGACGCCGTTGACGAAACACCCTCAGACACTCACAAGCCCGGGATTGCCCGCCGGCGCGCGCTTCGGACGCTGGCGCCCCGCGAACCTTGACGGGTAGGGGGCCCTCGTCTATGAGCCCGGCCCTTACGGCGGGCTAGGGGCCTTGCCGAATATCCCCTTTTCACGGACGCCACCATGAAGCGCACCTATCAACCAAGCAAGCTGGTCCGCAAGCGCCGCCACGGCTTCCGCGCCCGTCTTTCAACCAAGAATGGCCGGAAGGTTCTGGCGCGCCGGCGCGCGAAGGGTCGCAAGCGCCTGTCGGCCTAGCCGCTCGTTCTGTGGAAAACTCGGGAAGCGGGCGCAAGCGATCTGCCGCGCGTCTCGAAATGATCAAGAAGCGCGCAGACTTTGTCGCCGCCCAATCCGGGGAACGGGCGGGATCAATGGCGCTGTTGATTATCCGGTCGAAGACCCCAAACAAGGCAGGGTCCGCCCGGATTGGGTTTACGGTAACGAAAAAGGTCGGCGGCGCTGTCTTGCGAAACCGTATCCGCCGCCGTCTCAAGGAGGCGGCCCGAAAGGTGTTCCCGGAAGCGGCTTTGCCCGGGTATGACTATGTCGTCATCGCAAGACCGCAGGCCGAGACGCGCGAATTTTCTCTGCTGCTTGACGATATGAAGCGCGCCCTTTTAAGGCTGGCCGCCCTTCCCAAATAGGATCGACGCGGAAGCAAGGCCGGCCCGCGCCAACTCCAAGAGTTCCCATGGATCGCAACACCATCCTCTTCATCGTGCTGACCGCCGCCGTGCTGATCGGCTGGGATCTATTGGTGATCGCGCCGCAGCGCGAGGCCTTGCGCGAACAACAAAGGGTCGAGCAGGCCGCTCGGGACGCGGCGGGGCCGACCGTCGCCGGGGATATTGCAGGAGCCGCCGCTGAAAAGTCCCTCAGTATTGAAGAAGCGCTCGCAAAATCGCCGGGTCGCGTGAAGATCGAAACGCCAAGCCTTACAGGATCGATCAATCTTGCCGGGGGCCGCATCGACGATCTTCTCCTCAAGAATTATCGCGAAACGCTTGATGAACGGAGCCCGATGATCCGGCTCCTCACGCCGAGCGAGGCGGCGCATGGCCATTATATCGAGCAGGGCTTTGTCGCCGCGTCCGGAAATACGACGCAGCTTACCGAGTCGCTCACCTGGAGCGCGACGGCCGGTGCGAAGCTGACGCCCGAGACGCCGGTGACGCTCACGGCGCGCATTGGAGCGCTTGCCTTCGAGAAGACTTACTCGGTCGACAAGGTGTTCATGTTCACGGTGAAACAGGTCGTCCGCAATGAAGGCGTCGAGCCCGCCAGAGTGACGCCCTACGGCCTGGTCGTGCAGCGCAATATTCCCGACGGCGCCGGCAAGTTCCAGATCCTTCATGAAGGCCCGCTCGCCGTCGTCGACAAACAGCTCCTCGAACGCAAGTACAAGAACGCGGTCAAGAAGACGGATGAAGCCGCCGGCATCGGCGGATGGGTCGGCATCACCAACAAATATTGGCTCGCCGCCGCGGCGCCGCCGCAGAACGAGCCCTTTACGGCGACTTTGAAGAATGTCGGAACGGCGACGGCGCCGATCTTTCGCGCCAACTACACGCTTGCCGAGCGCACGATAGCGCCAGGTCAGACGATGGAGCTCACGTCGCATCTGTTTGGCGGCGCCAAGGACGTCGACATTCTGCGCGACTACGAACAGTCGCCGGAAAATGGCGGCCTCGGGATCAAGGACCTCGACAAGGGCGTCGACTGGGGCAATTTCTTCTTCCTGACCCGTCCGATCTTCTGGCTCCTCGATTTCTTCGGCGACCACGTCCACAATTGGGGCGTCGCCATCCTCCTCCTGACGCTCGTCGTCAAGGCGCTGATGTTCCCGCTCGCCAACAAGGCTTTCGAGTCGATGTCGGCGATGAAGAAGGTCCAGCCGAAGCTCGAAGAGCTGAAAACCAAATTCGGCGATGACAAGATGAAGCTCCAGCAGGAAATGATGGAGCTTTACAAGCGAGAGAAAATCAACCCGCTCGCCGGCTGCCTCCCGATCCTCATCCAGATGCCGATTTTTTATGCGCTCTATAAGACGCTGTTCGTAACGATCGAACTGCGGCACCAGCCGTTCTTCGGCTGGATCAAGGATCTTTCAGCGCCCGATCCGACCTCGGTTTTCAATCTCTTCGGCCTCCTTCCTTATGAACCGACCGCGGTTCCCTTGATCGGCGCCTTCCTTGGCATTGGAGTCCTGCCGCTTCTGATGGGCGTCGCCATGTGGTTTCAAACTAAGCTCAATCCGCCGGCGACGGATCCGATCCAGCAGCAGGTCCTCGCCATGATGCCGATCATTTTCGTCTTCCTGTTTGCGTCGTTCTCCGCCGGTCTCGTGCTTTATTGGGTGTGGAGCACGGTGCTTTCGATCCTTCAGCAATGGTTAATCATGAAGCGCAACGGCGTTGCGGTGGACTGGGGCGCGCGTCTTCCCTTCCTCAAGGGCAAGAAGCCCGCGCTTGAAAAGAAATAGGGTGAGCGAGGCCGCGCCTTCAGCCGAAGCGGTGGAGCGCGGCCGCCTCCTATTCTGCGGACCGGCTGAATTCATGCGCGGCGTCGTCTCGATTGCGGATTTGCCGGAGCCGGGACCATCGGAAATCGCCTTTGCGGGTCGCTCGAATGTCGGGAAGTCGTCGCTGCTTAACGCGTTGACGGGGCGCAAGGACCTCGCGCGCGCCTCGACGACGCCCGGCCGCACGCAGGAGATCAATTTCTTCAACCTCGGGAACAGATTGCGGCTCGTCGATCTGCCGGGCTTCGGCTACGCAAGAGCCGCGCGCGCCGATGCAAGGCGTTGGACCCAGTTGACGAAGGAGTATCTCAAAGGGCGACCCTCCCTGAAACGCGTCTGTCTGCTCGTCGATTCAAGGCATGGCCTTAAGGACGTTGACGCTGACGTCATGACGCTGCTCGACAAGGCCGGCGTCGCCTATCAGATCGTGCTCACCAAGGCCGACAAGCTGAAACCAACCGAAATGGAAAAAGCCGCCGCGGCTGCGGCCGCCGCCGTCAAACGACGGCCGGCGGCGCATCCGGTCATTCTTCATACGTCAGCCGAAACCGGCGACGGGATCGCGGAGCTCCGCGCCGAACTCGCCATGATCGCTTGAGGCGTTGAGGAATTCTTAACCATTGGCGCGCGCAAGCTCGCCCGATGGCGAACGCGAAAATGCACGACGCGCCCGAGAGCCTTAATGCCCTTATCGGGCAGTTCGTTCGGCATATGCGCGCGGAAAAGCGGGCGAGCGCTTATACGATTCGGAATTACGAAGCGGCCTTGACGCGGTTTTCGTCCTTTCTGACGCCCCATCTCGGGCGGCCGCCGACGGCGGCGCACTTGGAGACTCTGGAGATTCGCGACTTCCGCGCCTTTCTCGCGAACCGGCGCGCCGAGGGCCTTGGCCACGCCTCGCTGAAGGTCGAACTCTCCGCGCTCAAAGGATTCTTTCGATTCCTTAGTCGGCGCTTCGCGATCGAGAATGATGCGATTGCGGCGACGCGCGGACCGAAATTGAAAGAAAAACTGCCGCGCCCGATTCCGGCGGCGGCGGCGGAACGCCTCCTCGACGATGCGGGCGAAGGTGCGGCGCCCTGGATCGCCGCCCGCGACGCCGCCGTCTTCACGCTCTTATACGGCGCCGGTCTTCGCATCTCGGAGGCGATGTCGCTCAAGATGAGCGATGCGCCGTTCGGCGAAGCGCTTCGGATCAGGGGGAAAGGCGGAAAGACACGGCTTACGCCGCTCCTTCCGGCGGCGCGCGCCGCCCTTGACGCCTACCTTTCCCTGCGGCCGCCGCCGAAAGCGGCGGATGAAC
>JACADX010000345.1 GCA_013389125.1 Parvularculaceae bacterium
CATCAGAGCTTTGCGCATCACAACAATGCGAAACTCCGCGCGTTTCTCGACCAGTTCGGCTTCGACTACGAATTCCTGTCCGCGACGGACTGCTACCGGTCCGGCAGGTTCGACGCGACATTGATCCGCGTCCTTGAGCGCTAAGACGCGCTGATGGAGATCATGCTCCCTTCGCTCGGCGACGAGCGCAAGGAGACCTATTCGCCGATCCTGCCGATCTCGCCGACGACGGGCCGCGTCCTTTACGTGCCGCTTCTCGAGCGCGATGCGTCGAGGGGCGAAATCGTGTTTGAGGACGAGGGCGGCGAAAAGACCCGCATGTCGGTGACCGGCGGGCGCGCAAAGCTCCAGTGGAAGGCGGACTGGGCGGGCCGCTGGTTCGCCCTCGGCGTCGATTACGAGATGGCGGGCGAGGACCTCACCGAATCCGTGCGCCTTTCGAATCGCATCGTGAAGGCGCTCGGCGGCGAGCCGCCGGCGGGCTTCAATTATCAGCTCTTCGTCGATGAGGATGGAAAGAAGATCTCAAAGACGAAGGGAAACGGCATTTCAATCGAGGAATGGCTGACTTACGCGAGCCCTGAGAGCCTGTCGCTGTTCATGTTCCAGAATCCGAAAGCGGCGAGGAAGCTCTATTTCGACGTCATCCCGAAGACGCTCGACGAATATTGGCGCCACATCGAGGACTATCCAAAGCAGCAGGGCCCGAAGGCGCTCGACAATCCCGCCTGGCACATCCATGGCGGCGCCCCGCCGGAGGCGACGCCGCCGGTCTCCTTCGCCATGCTGTTGACGCTCGTCAACGCTGTCGGCGGCGAACTGGAGGTCCTCAAGGGCTTCATCCGCAAATATCGCCCGAACGCAAGCGCGGAGCAGCTTGCAGCGGCCGACGCGCTCGCTTCATACGCCGCGCGCTACTACAAGGACTTCGTCGAGCCGAAGAAGCGCTATCGTCCGCCGACGGATGAGGAACGCGCGGCGCTTCTGGCGCTCGCGACAAGGCTCAAGGAGATCGGCGACGGCGCTGACGAAGACGCCTATCAGACGGCGACTTTCGACGCCGGCAAGGCCCATGGTTATGAAAAAAACCTTCGAGGCTGGTTCGCGGCGATCTATGAAATCGTCTTCGGCCAGCATGAAGGCCCGCGCATGGGTCCGTTCGCCAAAATCTACGGCGCACGCGCGACCGCGGCGCTGATTGAGGCGGCGCTGGCGCGCTAATCCGACCTCCGCGGCCGAACGGCGCAGCGGTTTTCCCCGCCGCCGATGGCGACGATCGCCGCGAGGAGCAGCGACAAGGCTATGGCGATGATGGCGAGAAGCGCATCCGGCATTTTTTGCGATCCTTTGCGCCGCCGCCGCAGGGCCGTTCTCAATCGACGGCGCCGATGAACGGCAGGCCGCGCTTTCGTCCGTCGTCGTCCATGCCGTAGCCGATGATGAAATCCTCGCCCTTCGCCTCGAAGCCGACGAAATCCGCCTTGATGTCGGCGCTGTGACCGGTCGCTTTTCGAACGAGGACGCAGATCCGCGCTTCGCTTGCGCCGCGATCAAGCACCATGTTCTTCGCGAAATGCAGGCTCCGGCCAGTATCGAGCACGTCGTCAATGAGGAGCACGGCGCGTCCTTCAAGCGGGACGGAAAAGTCCTTGAGCAGCGTAACGACGCCGGACGATGCGCGCGCGCCGCCATAGCTCGACAGCTGGACAAAATCGACGAAGGGGTCGCGCCCGAGGACGTGGAGCGCGCGAAGCAGGTCCGCCGCGAAGATGAAGGCGCCCGTCAGCACCGGGGCCATCAGGAAGTCATCGGGCATCGTCCGCGCAATTTCGCGGGCGAGCCCGTCGATGCGGGCGCGGACGGCTTCCTCGGAATGGAGCGTGCGCATCCGCGACCTTTACGGCGCGCCGGGCGCCTTATTCAACGCCCCGCTCGTGCGGAGGATCGGAAGTTGGCGCCGCGGCCCCGGCGCGTCCGAATGCGAACTTCCGATCCTTAACCCGCGCCAGAATGACGATTTTGCAATTGTCCTTATCGAATTCGAATTTCCTACGCCCGCGCGGCGAATGGCGCGAGTTTCGGATTCGGGACGCTAGTCCGACGGCGTTTTCAAAAGATCGCCGACCGAAACTTTGACGCCTTCCGCCGGGGCGAAGGAAAGCAGGACCTCGGCGACGCCGTCCGGCGCCGGCGCGCGGGTCGAGAAATCGACCGACTGGCCGACCCGGACCTTTTCGGCGCGCGCCGGAAACGTCCAGCGAGAAAGCACCTCGCCGTCCCGGCCTAGCGCTTCGGCCTGCAGCATCGGCGGGGCGACGTCGGCTTTTTCCTCGTTCCTGAGGCGGCCGAGAATCTCGATAACGGGGCCGTCGGGCGACATTGCGACGCGGTGCGTGACGCCCTCGATCTTGAGGCCGTAAGGGTTCGCCTCGATGCCGACCGCCTCATAGGCGCCCTTGGCGTTCGGGAACATCGCGACGATGTTGTTGCGGTAAGAATAGGCGACGAACGCGCAGGCGGCGATCACGCCGATCCAGACCGACCAGCCGAGCGCGCGCAGCGGCGTCATCCGGTTCTTTTCGCGCGCTTCGGCGCGCCGCCGCGCCTTTCTGATTGCGCGTTCGAGTTCCTTCGGCTGCACGCGAAGCGCGGCGAAGAATTCGTCATTGAAGACGCGCTCGGCGATCGGCTCCAGGTCCTCAAGCCGCGCGAGCGCCGTTTCGCGGCGGCGTTCCTCGCGGACCTTGCGGCCGAAGCCGCGGCCGACGATCTCGTCGTGATAGTCAGGGTTCGGACGATCAATGTCTTCGAAGTCCGCATCGACGACTTTCGGCTCGCGGCGGTCCCGGCTCGCGCGCAGATCCGAAACCTCTTCCTCGCCCGCGTCAAAAGCTCCGGCGTCGTCCCGGCTCGGGGAGTTTCGTGCATGTTCCGCGCGCGATTCGTCATCCTCGCGCGCCCGGGCGCCCGCCCCGGCCTTGGCGCTGCGGCGCGGGCCGTCATCGCCGTCCTCGC
>JACADX010000032.1 GCA_013389125.1 Parvularculaceae bacterium
ACGCGCGGAACCGTGTCGATTTATGCGCCGCGGGACAAGGCGGCGGACCTGAAGCTGAAGCTCGCCGGCGACGGCTTTGTCGTGCGGTCAAAAAGCGTCGGTTACGAAATCTTCGACGATCAGGACGCGCTCGGAACGACGTCGTTTCAGCAGAACATCAATCGCCTTCGGGCGCTTGAGGGCGAAATCGCCCGCACAATTTCGACGATTGCGGGCGTCCGCTCCGCGCGCGTCCATCTCGTGCTGCCGGAACGCGAGCTCTTCGCACGCGAAGCGCAAGAGGCGACGGCCTCGATCGTCGTCGACGCCCCGGCCGGCCTCGACAAGCGCTCCGTGCGCGCGATCGTCAATTTCGCCGCGTCGGCGACGCCGGGTCTGTCGCCGGCGCGGGTGACGGTGCTCGATTCCGCCGGCGACCTCCTCGCTTCCGGCCAGGAGGGCGACGATCCGCTCGCCGCCTCCGGCGGGGTCGATGAGCGCATCGCGGCGACCGAGGCGCGCATCAGGCGGACTGTCGAGGACATCGTCGGACGCATCGTCGGACCGGAAAATCTCCGGGTGCAGGTTGCGGCCGATCTTGACTTCAGCCGCGTCACCGAGACGGCGAACATCATCGATCCGGACAGTCAGACGGTCCTTTCCGCGTCGACGGTTGAGGATTCGTCCAACGCCAACGATCCGGCGCTGACGCGCGGCGTGACGGTCGCGAACCAATTGCCCGAGGCGGCCGTCGTCGATCCGCAGGCGATCGCGTCGGCGACGTCTTCCGCCCGCAGGACCGAGGAGACGACGAATTATGAAATGACGCGCACCGTTCGCAACGAGGTTCGGGAAATGGGCGGGATAAAGCGCCTGTCCGTCGCGGTCGCGCTCAATCTCGCGACGACGACCGGCGCCGGCGGCGCGCTTATACCCGCCCCGCGCACCGAAGAAGAACTTGCGCGGATCGAAACGCTGGTGAGATCCGCCGTCGGCTACAACGCCGCGCGCGGCGATCAGATCGACGTCGTGGAGACAGCGTTCAAGCCGGCGAACGCCGAACCGGAAGGCTCGCCGGCGGCGGCGGGCGCCGCTCCCGATCCGGCGCTGGTCATGCGCGGCGTTGAAATCGCCGCCCTCGCCCTCGTCGCGCTTGCGTTCATCGCTTTCGTTCTCCGGCCGTTGTTGTCGGGCGCGCCATCGCCCGCATCCGCATCGGCCGCGCCGGCTCAAGGTCGTGAAATCGCGTCCGGACAGGCGCAGGCGGCGCTGCCGCCGCCGGCCGGCGGCCTTGAGAACCTCATCGAGCTCGCGGACGGCAAGGTCAAAGCGTCCTCAATGAAACGGGTGGCTGACGTCGTGAAGGCGCATTCGACCGAATCCGCCGGCATTCTCAAGAGCTGGATCAGGCAGGCGTCATGACAGCGAAGACGGTTCAGTCGGCGGACGATCTGACCGGCGCTGAGCGCGCCGCCGTCGTTATGCTCGCGCTCGGCGAGGAAGCGTCGAAGCCGCTCTGGGCGGCCTTCGACGAGGACGAGCTTCGCGAAGTGACGCGAGCGATTTCAAAGCTCGGCTCCGTCGCCTCGGAGGTCGTCGAGAGCCTTCTTTATGATTTCGTCATGAATCTTTCGTCGACAGGCGCAATTTCAGGATCAGCGGCGTCCGCGCAGCGGCTGCTTCGCAATGTCCTTCCGGCGGACAAGGCGGAGTCGATTCTCGAAGACATCAAGGGCCCCGCCGGAAAGACGATGTGGGACAAGCTCGCCAACGTGAACGAGCGCGTGCTTTCCGGCTATCTTCGCAATGAGCATCCCCAGACCGTGGCCGTAATCCTCTCTCGCATCCGTCCGGATCACGCCGCGCGAGTATTGAGCGCGCTTCCGGCGCTCTTCGCCGAAGAGGTCATCGGGAGAATGCTCAATCTCGGACCGGTCCAGAAGGAAGTCCTCGACCAGATCGAGATGACTTTGCGCACGGAGTTTATGGCCGCTCTCTCGCGCGGCGCGGATCGCGACCCTTATGAAGCGATGGCGGAGATTTTCAACAATCTCGACCGTTCCGCCGAGCGACGCTTCCTCGAAGCGCTCGACATGAAGAATCCGAGCGCGGCGGAACGAATCCGCTCCTTAATGTTCGTATTTGAAGACCTCCTGCGCCTTGACGCGCAGGACATGCAAAAGCTCCTGCGCCACATTGACAAGACGGACCTCGCAATTGCGCTGAAAGGCGCCGAGGCGAACATCTCGTCGCATTTCTTCGCCAACATGTCCGAGCGGGCGTCAAGCATTCTCCGCGACGATATTGAAATCATGGGTCCGCTCCGCATCAAGGAAATCGACCAGGCGCAAAGAAAGATCGTCGATGCCGCAAAACGACTCGCGGACGACGGCGAGATCATCCTTTCAAAATCGGACATTGAGGAGCTTGTCTACTGATGACCGGACGACGCCCCTTCGCTTTCGCGGATTTCCGCAGCGCCGACAAGTCGGCGGCCGCTGCGCGCGACGCAAGGGCGTATTCCGCCGACGACATCGCGGACGCGCGCGCCGAAGGCGTCGCCGAGGGCCGGCGTCTTGCAATGGAGTCGATCGCGGCGGACGAAGCGGTTGCTCTGGATCGCATCGCCCTCGCCCTTGAGGCGAACCGCCGCGGCTTCGAGAACCGCCTTGCGGAAATCCGCGCCGAAACGCTGGCCGCCGCGCGCATTCTCTTCGAGACTTTCGGCGAAGAGCTTGCCGCCGCGCGCGAGGTTGAAATCGCCGAAAGCTTCCTGCGCCGCCTCACGGAGAACTCCGAGGATCGTCGCGACGTCGCGATGTTTCTCAATTCGCGCAGCCTCGCGCGCCTTCGACCGCGCCTTGAGGCGACGCTCGATCGTCGCGGCTTGGCGGAATTCGTGACCCTTGCTGACGACGAGGCGCTAGAGCCCGGCGAGGTCCGGCTCGAATGGCGCGGCGGATCGGCGAAGCGCACGCGCGCCGAAATCGCCGCCGCCGTTTCGGCCGTCTTCAATCCCCTTTCAGACACGGAGCCTTCCCGATGAGCGCGCTCGAAAAACCCAAGGACATTTTGCGGCCGCTCGCGGACGAAGACGACGGCGCGCGCCGTCGTCCCGCGCTTGAGAGCGTTTACGAAATTCCCGTGCGGCTGACCGCGGTGCTCGGCAAAACGCGCCTTAGCATCGCGGAACTCATGAAACTCGACGCCGGATCAATCATTGAACTCGACCGCCGCGTCGGCGAAGCGATCGATCTTTACGTCAATGACAGGCTGATCGCGCGCGGCGAACTCGTCATGGTCGACGGCGCGCTCGGCGTCACGATGACGGAAGTCGTCAAGGAATCGGAGGTCTAGGCCTATGCGGCTTCTTATCGTCGGCGGTTTGTCCGGCCAGCTGTCCGCCGCGGCGAAAATCGCCATGGACAAGGGGGCGCGGGTCGCGTTCTCCGCCGACGTCGACGCCGCGCTTTCGGCGCTCCGCAAGGGACAGGGCGCCGACGTCCTCATGGTCGACGTGCGCCAGGACATCGCGCGGCTGATCCGCGCGCTCGACGAGGAACGCATCGCCGCGCCCGTTATCGCTTGCGGCGTCAAGACAGACGCCGACGCCGCCGTCGCGGCGATCCGCGCGGGCGCCAAGGAATTCATTCCGCTGCCGCCTGACGCGCTCTTGATCGCCGCCGTTCTCGAAGCCGTCGCGGAAGAATCGAGCGATCTCATCGCCGTCGATCCCGCGATGAAAAAGGTCATCGCCCTCGCCGATCAGGTCGCCGCGTCCGAGGCCTCCATTCTCATCACCGGCGAATCGGGCGTCGGCAAGGAAGTCATCGCCAAATATGTTCACTCCAAATCGCGGCGCGCCGGCCGGCCGCTGATTTCAATCAATTGCGCCGCGATTCCGGAAAACCTCCTCGAATCCGAGCTCTTCGGGCACGAAAAGGGCGCCTTCACAGGCGCCGTCGCGCGCCGCATCGGCAAGTTTGAAGAAGCCGACGGCGGCACGATCCTCCTCGACGAAATATCCGAGATGGACGTTCGCTTGCAGGCCAAGCTCCTGCGCGTCCTTCAAGAACGGGTCATCGATCGCGTCGGCGGGACAAAGCCCGTAAAGATCGATATCCGCGTCCTCGCGACGTCGAATAGAAATCTCGTGGAGGAAGTGAGAAGGGGAACGTTTCGCGAGGACCTCCTTTTCCGCCTCAATGTCGTCAATCTCTGCGTGCCGCCGCTGCGCGACCGTCCCGCCGACGTTCTCGCGCTCGCAGAGCACTTTACGAAGAAATACGCCGCGCTGAACGGCGTCGCGCACCGGCCGCTTTCCGAAGCGGCGCGGCTTGCGATCGCCGGGGCGAAGTGGCCCGGCAACGTCCGCGAGATCGAGAACGCCATGCACCGGGCGGTCCTGCTCGCGGTCGGCGATGAAATCGATCGCGACGCCATTCGGCTGCCTGACGGCTCGGGTCTTCAGCAAAAAGCGCCGCCGGAGGACGCCGCGCCGGGCGGACCGCTCGTCGGCAGGACGGTCGCCGAGGTCGAGCAGGCGCTCATCCTGCAAACGCTCGACCATTGTTTCGGCAATCGCACGCATGCGGCGACAATCCTCGGCATCTCGATCAGGACGCTTCGAAACAAGCTGAAGCAGTACGCCGTCGAAGGCGTCGCCGTGCCGCCGCCGGCGGCGGAACGCGCGAGCGCCTAGGCGATGGCTGGCGAAACGGCGACGACACTCCGCAGCCTCCTCTCGCCGGCGTCATTGAAGACGCTCGCGCGGAGCGACACCCTGTTCGCGGCGGCGATCGTATCGATGCTGGCGCTTCTCGTGCTGCCGGTTCCGAAGTTTCTTCTCGACCTCTTGCTTGCGATGTCGATCACGCTGTCGGTTACGGTGCTGATGACGGCGCTGTTCACGAGGAAAGCGCTCGAATTCTCGACGTTTCCCGCGATACTCCTCATCTCGACGCTGTTCAGGCTCGGCCTAAACGTCGCCTCGACGCGGCTCATTCTCGCCGACGGCCATGAAGGGCCGGACGCCGCAGGTCACGTCATCGAGGCGTTCGGCGGCTATGTGATGCAGGGCAATTTCGTCATTGGAATCATCGTCTTCGTTATTCTCATCATCGTCAATTTCGTCGTCATCACGCGCGGCTCCGGCCGCATCGCGGAAGTCGCGGCGCGGTTCTCGCTCGATGCGATGCCCGGCAAGCAGATGGCGATCGACGCCGACCTTTCTTCCGGTCTCATCGACGAGGGTGAGGCGAGAGCGCGGCGAAAGCAGCTTGAAGATGAATCGAATTTTTACGGCGCGATGGACGGCGCCTCGAAATATGTTCGCGGCGACGCAATCGCCGGCCTTCTCATCACGCTGGTCAACATCGTCGGCGGAATCCTTGTCGGCGTCCTTCAGAACGGGCTGACGCTCGGCGAAGCGGGCGAAACCTACACGCTCTTGACCGTCGGCGACGGCCTTGTGAGCCAGATCCCGGCGCTGATCGTGTCGGTCGCCGCCGGTCTTCTCGTGTCGAAGGCCGGCGTCGACGGCTCGGCCGACAAGGCGCTCGGCGCGCAATTCGGCGCCTATCCGAAGGCCCTCGGACTCGTGTCAGCCGTGCTTGCCGTCTTCGCGATCCTCCCGGGCATGCCGTTCGTTCCTTTCGTGGGAATCGCTTTCGCGGTCGGCGGCGCGGCGCTCGCCTTGACGAGACGCCGCAAGGCGGAGGCCGCTTCCGAAGCGAAGAAAGCCCAGTCGAGCATTCGTCAGAAAACCGAGGACGATCCCGCATCAATGCTGGCGATGGATGAACTCCGAGTCGAGCTCGGTTACGGCCTCCTGCCTCTGATCGCCGACGGCGCGGGCCCGAAACTGACGGATCAGATCAAGGCGCTACGTCGCGCGATCGCGCAGGAAATCGGCTTTGTGACCCCGCCGGTCAGAATCCTCGACAACATGCAGCTCGCGCCGAACGACTATGCGATCAGGGTCAAAGAGCAGGAAGCGGGCCGCGGCGCCGTCCGCCCGGGGCAGTATCTTGTCATGGACCCGAACGGGCGAAGGCTTGACCTCGTCGGCGAGCCGACCAAGGAACCCGCCTTCGGGCTTGACGCCATGTGGATCGACGAAAGCCAGCGGCAGACAGCGGCGCTCCGAGGTCTCACGGTCGTCGACGCGGCGACCGTGCTGACGACGCACCTCACCGAAATCATCCGCGCCGAGGCGCCGACGCTTCTCTCCTATGCGGAGACGAAGAAGCTTCTTGACGCGCTTCCCGACAAGCACCGCCAGCTTGTCTCGGACCTTGTGC
This sequence comes from Parvularculaceae bacterium, assembly GCA_013389125.1. Lineage (GTDB taxonomy): Bacteria > Pseudomonadota > Alphaproteobacteria > Caulobacterales > Parvularculaceae > Amphiplicatus. The sequence continues at coordinate 6,282 of JACADX010000032.1, forward strand.
CCTCAACGGTCTCGCTTTCGACAATACAGCGCGTGCTGCAGGCGCT
>JACADX010000397.1 GCA_013389125.1 Parvularculaceae bacterium
GCTCCATGCCGCCTAAGCGCAAACGCTGATGCGCCATGTCGACAAGGACAAGCTAGCGATCGCACTTAAGGGCGCAAGCGAAGCGGTAAGGCAGATCTTCTTCCAGAATATGTCCTCGCGCGCGGACAAGATGCTGACCGACGATATGGCCAACCTGGGACCGGTCCGCCTGAAGGACGTCGCCGACGCGCAGGTGCTGCTGGTCAATCCCGCGAAGGATCTCGCCGCCAAGGGCGAACTGATCATCTCCAAACAGCGCGGCGACGAGGAGCTGGTCTACTGATGGCCGCGCCCGCCAAATTTATGTTCGATCTCGACTTTGGTTCGCCGAAGCCCGCGAATACGGTGACGCTCGCCGATCATGAAGCCATGGTCGCCGAGGCCGAGACGCGCGGCTATCGCAACGGATTTGCCGCCGGGCAGCAGGAGGCTGCAGGTGAAAGCGCGCGCAGGCTGGCCATCGCCATGGAAAATATCGCGCATTCGCTGTCGATCCTTGCGCGAGGATTGTCCGGCGTCGAGCTGCGGGTTGAAGCCGAGGCGGTCGAGGTTGCGGTGGCGACCGGGCGCAAGCTTGCCGAAGCGCTAATCGCGCGCGAGCCATTCGCCGAGGTCGAAGCCCTGGCCAAAGGTTGTTTCCGCGAACTGGTGAATACGCCGCATGTGGTCGTGCGTATCAATGACGCGCTTTACGGCGACGCCCAGATCAAACTGGCCGATATCGCCCGCGAGACCGGCTTCGACGGCAGGCTCCTCGTTTTGGCGGAACCGGATATCGCGATCGGCGACTGCAAAATCGAATGGGCCGATGGCGGTATGACCCGCGACCGGACGGTCATCGACGCGATGATCGGCGAAACAGTTCAGCGATTTGTGGAAGGGCGCAGCACGCCCGGGCATGCAGAGTTGAAAGGCAGCGACCATGAGTGACAACCCGTCCAACGTTCCGTTTCCAAATCTGGAAAACGGCGCCTTGCCTCCGGGCGATCTCACGCTCGCGCCGGCCGAAGCGGAGTCGCACCCAAAAACTGCGGCCGATCTCGAGGCGCTGTTTGACGTGCCGGTGCGGGTCTCGGCCGTGCTCGGCCGCTCACGGATGGACGTCGCCGACCTTTTGCGCCTCGGACCCGGCGTCGTCCTCGAACTCGACCGCAAAGTCGGCGAAGCGATCGATATCTATGTCAACAACCGTTTGGTAGCGCGCGGTGAAGTCGTTCTCGTCGAAGACAAGCTCGGCGTCACCATGACAGAGATCATCAAGGCCGACAAAGCCTAGGAAGTGAATAGCGATTAAGGAATAGCGACTTGTGACCAGCATATCAGACCAAGCCGGCGCTTCCCTCTATTCGCTTTTCGCCATTCGCTATTCGCTCTTTTCGAAACAGTAGCAGTAAGGACAACGACCATGCGCCTCCTCATCGTCGGCACACTCAAAGGCCAGCTCACGCTCGCCACCAAATACGCCATGGACAAGGGCGCTCAGGTTACCCACGCCGAGAATGCCGATCAGGCGCTCGCGGTGCTCCGCTCCGGCCGCGGCGCCGATCTTCTGATGGTGGATGTCGCACTCGACATCGCCTCGCTCGTCACCCGGCTCACAGCTGAACACATCCACGCCCCGATCGTCGCCTGCGGCATCGATACTGACGCCAAGGCCGCAGTCGCTGCGATCCATGCCGGCGCGAAGGAATACATCCCGCTGCCGCCGGATCCCGAAATGATCGCGGCAGTGCTCGCAGCCGTCGCCGATGATGACCGCGAAATGGTGTGGCGGGACGAATCGATGGGCCATGTCGTAAAGCTCGCACAGCAGATCGCGGGCTCCGACGCCTCCGTACTGATTACGGGCGAAAGCGGCACCGGCAAGGAGGTGCTGGCGCGTTTTGTCCACGCCCGTTCGAAGCGCGCCAAGAAGCACTTCATCAGCGTCAATTGCGCGGCGATCCCTGAGGCGCTTCTGGAATCCGAACTATTCGGTCACGAGAAAGGCGCCTTCACCGGCGCCGGCGAGCGGCGCATCGGCCGCTTCGAGCTCGCCGACGGCGGCACGCTGTTCCTCGACGAGGTCGGCGAGATTCCGCTCGACATGCAGGTGAAGCTGCTGCGCGTGCTCCAGGAGCGGGAGTTCGAGCGCGCCGGGGGGAGCCAGACGATCCGGGTGGACGTGCGCGTCGTCGCCGCCACCAACCGGGACCTGCTGCAGGCGGTCGGCGAGGGGAAGTTCCGCCAGGACCTCTACTACCGGCTGCACGTGTTCCCGGTGACCCTGCCGCCGCTGCGCGAGCGCGCCGGCGACCTGCCGCTGCTGATCCATCACTTCGTGCAGCGCCACGCCGCCCGGATCGGGCGCCGGATCGAGCGGGTCTCGGACGCGACGCTCGCGCGGCTCGCGGGCTACGCGTGGCCCGGGAACGTGCGCGAGCTCGAGAACGTCATCGAGCGTGCGGTGATCCTCGCGCGGGGGCCGGAGCTGGAGGTGGACGCGGCGTTCCTCGATCCGCGCGCGGCCGCGGCCACACCGGCTGCGATCGAGGCGCCCGTCGCAGCGCCCGTACGCACGCTCGAGGAGCGCGAGCGGCAACAC
>JACADX010000398.1 GCA_013389125.1 Parvularculaceae bacterium
CCGGAAACGCCGGTCTCGGGCGTGATCCGCATCGTCACCGCGCGCATGCCCGGCCCTAGGACCGCGGCCATGAGGCCGGAAGAGCCCGCACGAACGATCTTCGCTTCGATGATCGGCTCGCCCTTGACGATCGTCGTTCGCGCGACCGCCTTCTCAAGCTCCGCCGGATCGCCGCCTTTCGCCTCGGTGATGTACGCCTCTGCGAGCGCTTTTTCGGGCCAGTCGACCCATTTGATCGCGTCCGCGGTCAGCCGCTCGCCGCGCTGGAAGTCCTTGTCGGCGACGAGAACTCGCACGGACTTTTCCTGCACCGCTTGAACGGCTGGCGCCGGGGCTTTCTTGTCGCCGTTCATCATCATGAAGAACGCGCCGGCGCCGGCGACAAGCGCTACGCCAAGCACCGCTATCCTCGTTACGTTCATGTCGATCCTCGCCCCGTCACGAGCGTCCTTGCGCCCTGGATTTTGAGTAAATTCTTGTAAGGAGAAGTCCTCAAAACTCTGTTAACTCATCTCATTAACCGCCAAACGCCAATTGAAAGAGCGGCGTTTGCGAAAAGCTAAGGAGTCCGCCTGCGCAGATTGCAACCGCATACGGAATATCTTTCGGGCGCTGGTGGAGGCGCAACAGCCAGGGCGCCTGCGCGTAAACCGGCAGCGCGGGCGCCTTCCGGAACGCGATCAGCGCGACTGCGAACGCGCCTCCCGCGACCGCCATGTTGACGAGGAAGGGCGCGAGCGCCGCGGGACCGATCCAGGGCGCGATCGCCGCCAGGAGCTTGGCGTCGCCGCCCCCGAGAATTCGCGCGGCGAAAAGCCCGAATCCGACGACAAGCGCCGCGCAAGCGAAAAGGAAGCCCTCAAGCAGCGAGGACGGTTCGGCGCCGAGGCCCAAACCCGCCGCGAAATAAGCGCAGAAGAGGACAGCGGAGACCCAATTCGGGATCTTGAATTCGTAAAGATCGTTCAGGGCGGCGATGATGAGCGCCGCAGGGAACGCCGACAGGAAGATCAACGGGATCATTGAGGCGCCAGTTCCGCTCCGTGCAGGAACCGAACGCTATCGGGGGCCGCTTAAGATTGGGTTAGGTTAAAGTTCGGATTGAAACAGAAAAAGGAGGCCGAAGCCTCCTTTTCCGTCCTTCCGGAATTCGCCTATCGATTACGAAGCGGCGAGTTCGCTTTCCACGCTCGAGAAGGTGTTCGACAGCTCGGTGCCGAGCGCGCGAACCGCGGTGATGATGGCGACCGCGATAAGCGCCGCGATGAGGCCGTACTCGATGGCCGTCGCGCCGTCTTCGTCGTTGATGAACTTGTTGACCAAGGCTTTCATGAGTCGACTCCTGCTTGATACTCTACTCTTGCACCGCTGAATGGGCGTCGCCCCCTCAGACTTCGGCCATATTGACCGCCGCAGATTAAAATTCTGTGAAAAAAGTTCGGCCGATCGGCGTTTTGTTTGTTTACGGACAATTATCCTTAACGGAGATCCGCCGATCAGCGCGCAAGGCGATTGAGCTGCGCCATGTCGTCGATGATGAGGCCTGGGTAATTGCGGCGCGCGACGCCGGATTGAATGAGTTTCGCGACGGCCCCCGCGGCGTCCGCTTCTTCGACCCCGGCCCGATCGGCGAGTTCGCGATGCTTCGGCATGCGCGCGATTCGCCAGTCGGCGTTCACTGCGTCGCGTTCGACGAAGGCGGCGAGCGCCGCGTAAACCCGGCGCTCGGGAGACGCCTCTTCCGCCGCGGCGCGGGCGTCGCCGGCGAGGCGGCGCGCGAAGTAGACCATAAGGTTGCGCGTCAATGAGGGGCGCTGCGCCGCGAGGGAGCGGAGCGTTTCAGCGTCGACAGCGACGATTTCGCAGTCATGTTCCGCTGTGATGGAGATTCCCGAAAGCCGCGCGGGGTCGGCGTCCGCCACCGCGCCCGCAAGGCCGTAGATCTCGCCGGCGGATGTTTCGTCGAAAAGCATCGCGCCGGTTTTCGGGTCCGCCTGCGCCGCCTTGATTCGTCCGGAACGCACGATGAGAAATTCCGACCCGTCGAACTGGCCCATGGCGAATATTGTCTCGCCGGCGGCGTAAGCGCGAAGGCTTGCAGCTTCGGCGAGCGCCGCGATCACCTGACCAGGCAAGTCGTCGAACGGCGCCGCGGCGGCGATCGCGACCGCTTCTTGCGATTGGCTGTTCTCAAGGTTTTCGATAGGGCTTGCGAGCATCATCGTCTCCGGGGGCGAAAGCATCATCAAGAACGACTTAAGGCGCGGTAAAAGATAAAATTGCTTCGATCGCGCGCGCTGGCGCCGGCGCGCCGCTTAAGCCTTTCTTGACTCGTCAAAGCTAAATCCCGTTGCAAGGCAGTGAGAAGGCGACTTCGATGCGTTCATTCGTGATTTCCCTCGCGACGGCGGCCTTCCTGACGACGGCGGCTCGCGCCGAGCAGGTGTGGCTGACGATGGACCACGTGACCCCTTACACTTTCAAACAGGAAGTCAGCCAGATCGTCATCGGCAATCCGGGCATCGCCGACGTCACCGTGCGCGACAAGACGCGCGTCCTGATGTTCGGGAAATCGCCGGGCCTCACCAACATGTATCTTTTTGACGCCGACGGAAATGAAATCGACAATCTGATCGTGCGCGTGCGCGCGGCGAATTCCGACCTTCTGACTTTCCAGCGCGGCAATCAGCGCTACACCTACAACTGCATGACGAACTGCGATCAGACGATCACCGTCGGCGACAGCCAGGACGCGTTCGGAAGCATTGCCGGTCAGGTTGCGCAGAAATACCAGCAAGCGGCCGGAACGGGCTCGACATCGAGCGAATAGCCTTAAGCGTCGCCGCCGGTCGTGAATGAGCCGGCGCAAGCTTCCCCCTGGAGCTTCGCGCCATGATTCGGAATCAGGGCGCTCGCTCTAGGTTTTGATTTGCGCGGCGTTTACGCGCTGAACCGCGCACGCTTCAGCGCACGCCGCATTAATTCGGCTCGATGAGATCCGTGAAATTGTAGACGCGCGGGCGCTCATAGGCGCGCAGCTTCTGTCTGCACCAGCTGTCGATCGATCGCGCGACGGATTCAGGCGGCGGCCCCGCCCTCTTCAATGCGATCGTCGCTACGAGCCGGTCCGCGCCCCCGGCGTGCCGCGACACGGCGACCCGGCATTCCGCGATTTCCGGGTGCTCGGCGATCTTCTGCGCGATCCGGGCCGGAAACACGTTGACGGCGCCGATCTGCACCGCGCCGTCGCGGCGCCCGCCAAGGCGGAATCGCCGCTCTCCCTCCCAGACGAGGATGTCCATCGGCGTTTTTTCAATCGCCCTGCCGGAAGGGCAGATCCGGACGACGCCGTCGCCAACGCGCCGCCACTGGTCGAAAAGCGCAAACGGGTCGCTCGGCGAGTCGCGCCAACCAATGAGGCCGTCTTCCGTCGAGCCGTAGATTTCACGCTGCGCGCCAAACCCCGCCTTTCGAATTTCCGCCGAAAGTTCGGGCGTCATCGGCTCCCCGAAATACACCGCCATGCTGTTGTCGGGCGCGAAGACGCCCTGCGCGATGATGTACCGCCAAAGACTCGGGGTCGCCACAAGCGCGTCGCCGAAGGCGAGAAACTTCTTCAGTTCGTCCGGCGTCGTTTTTCGCACGTCGATCACCGGCGCCTCGAGCAAATTCGGCGTCAGAATCGACAAGATGAATCCGATGAGGCCGTGCGGCGCGACAAGCGACAGGATGCGCCGGCGTCCATAAAGAAGATTGGCCGCGGAGGCCGCGTCCGCGAAGATCATGTCGGCGTCGTGTTCGACCTCCGACGCGCTATCGCCCGCAGCGTGAAATGAGAAGGCCGCAAGACGTCCGGATATCCTTGCCGCGACCTCGGCCGCCCAGTCGCCGAACGACTTCGCGCCGGCCGCCGGCGGCGCTTCGCCGCCGAAAAACCGAAAAATGCGCGCGCGGCACGCCGCCGCTTCTTCGAGGGATAGGTCCGCGCCGCCGTCAAAGAGCGGCGTTTGCGCCGACCATGTCGCGGCTTTCAGCGTATCGACATGGCGATCGAAACGGACCGCGAGTTCGTCGACGGCGAGCGCTGCGGCGATTGACGCGATCTGGTCGGTCGTGAGCGAGAACGCTTTCAATTCAACGCCCCGTTCGCGCGCCGCTTGCGAATTCGCGGTCAAGCCGGCGCCCATAGGCCTCAATAAGCCGGTTCGCCGCGTCTTGTCTCGCCTCGGCCGTCGCTCCGTCAACCGCGCAATTGACGACGCCGACAATGCTGTTGGTCACGAGGACGGTCGACGCGCGCAACATCTCCGGCTCGACCGGCGCCTCGTCGATCCGCAAGCCGGCAGCGCGCGCCTCCTCCAAGAGGACGGCGCGAACAACCCCCGGCATTGCGCCTTCGCCCGCGGGCGGCGTCTGGATCCGATCCGCGGTCACGACAAAAATATTGCCGGCGCTCGCGCAAGCGACCCGCCCATGCTCGTTTAGCATTATCGCTTCATCGGCGCCCCTCGCCGCCGCTTCGGCCCGTGCAATGAGGTTCGGCGCGTAGGCGCCCCCGCATTTGAACGCGTTGGTCGGCGAACTCGCCCATCGCCGCGTCCCGGCGATCATGACCGTCATCGATTTCGGCGGCGCGCCGACCGGCGTTACGGAAACGAGGTGCTGGGTGCGCGCCTTCGCCGACGGCGCGAGGCCGCGGGCCCCTCCGACGCGCGACAGCGTAAGCCGACAAGCGGCGCGTCCTTCGACGCCGCGCCGAGCCGCCAAATCCGCGATCGCTGAGCGAAGCGCGCGCGGTTCGATCCGCGCTTCAAAGTTCATGACCGCCGCGCCGCGACGAAGCCGGGCGAGGTGCTGATCAAGAAACGCCGGAACGCCGTCAAGCGCGAGAATCGTTTCAAATATCGAGTCGCCGACCAGAAATGCGCGATCTTCCGCGGAAATCGCCGTCTCGGCGGGGACGAAGTCGCCGTCGCGCCAGACGATCACGCCGCCGCCCTCCGGCCGATCTCCCCGAGGAAATTGCCGATGATCCGTCGTCCCGACGGCGTCAGCAAGGACTCGGGGTGAAACTGCACGCCGTGCCAAGGCGCCGTCTCGTGGCGCACCGCCATCAATTCGCCCGCCTCGCTATAGGCGCAAGCGCGAAGCGGCCCGCTTTCCGGGAGCGACGATATGAGCGAATGATAGCGCCCGGCCTGCATCGGACTTTCGACGCCGGCGAAGACGCCTTTCCCGTCGTGGCGCACGAGGCTTGCTTCGCCGTGCAGCGGCTCCCGCGCGCGCGCCGTCCGGCCGCCGAACGCCTTGATGAGACATTGATGCCCGAGGCAGACGCCAAGGAGCGGCGTCGACGGCGGCAATCGACGGATGACGTCCAATGAGACTCCAGCGTCTTCGGGCGCCTTCGGACCCGGCGAGATGACGACAGCCTCGAGCGGGCGCCGCAGGAATTC
>JACADX010000274.1 GCA_013389125.1 Parvularculaceae bacterium
GAATGATCGTAACCCTCGCGCATATTGAGGGTGAGCGTCTGGCCCGCCTCCCTAGCGGCGTCCGCGAAGAGCTGCGGGATGAGTTCGCCGGCGAGAAACTGGTCGGCCGATCCCTGGTCGATGAGGATGTGCGCTTTGCTCGCGCGGCCGGCGCGCAACAGGCGCGTCGCGTCATAATCCGCCCATGCCGCCTCATCGGGCCCGAGATAATGCGTGAACGCCTTGCGCCCCCACGGCGTTTCGGACGGCGCGACGATCGGCGCGAAGGCGGAGCAGGTGCGAAATTGCGCCGGGTTCTTCAGATGAACGGTCAAGGCGCCGTGACCGCCCATCGAGTGGCCGAAGACGCCCGTTCGTTCGACCGCCGTCGGGAGATTTTTCGCGACAAGCGCCGGCAGCTCCTTCGTCACATAGGAATACATGCGATAATGCGTCGACCACGGGGCCTCGGTCGCATCGACATAAAAGCCGGCGGCGATTCCGAAATCATAAGTCTTGGGATCAAGATCGGGGACGTTCGGCCCGCGCGGGCTCGTGTCCGGACCGATGATCATCAGGCCAAGCTCGGCCGCCATGCGCTGCGCGCCTGACTTGATGATGAAATTTTCTTCGGTGCAGGTAAGGCCCGAGAGCCAGTAGAGCGTCGGGTAGGGGCCCTTCCCGTGGATATCCGCCGGCGGCGTGAAGACCGAAAAGCGCATGTCGCATTTCGTTTCGGCGCTCGCGTGCTTGTAAACGGCCTGCTCGCCGCCGAAGCATTTCGATGAGATGAGTTTTTCCATCCGGCTGTCGCGCTCCGATGTTCGGCGCGCCTTCCCTAGCCGCTGGCGCGCGAAACCGGAACCCCCAACTTCACACCCGGAGCGGCGGCGCGAGGAAGAGCGCGCGCTCGGCCGCGCGGCGGCGTTTCAGCGCCGCAAGAACCTTGCGCTCGCCGTTAATGTCCGCCGCGATGATGTGCCGAAAGGCGTCGGCGGCGCCCTGACGGTCGCCGGCGTTGAGGCGCCTCAGGACTTCAGTCCCGGCAAACCCGCCCGGCCCCATATTGTAGGCGAGCGAAACAAGCGCTGAGAATTCATTTTCGTTGATCGGCACGGCGACGAGGCGGCGCACTGCGTCCTCCGCATTCTTGACGTCTTCAATGAGAAGATCGTCCGCTTCGTCGGCGGTGATCGTCATTCCTTGGCGCGCGCCGCCGGCATGGCCGTAGCCGATGAGCCATTGCCCGGCGAGGTAATAGGATTGAAGGCGCAGCCCCTCGCTCTTGCGGATCACGTCAAGGCCGCGCTCGTTGATCGCGAGCCAAGCGTTCGCACCGTGACGCGCGTCCGGCGCCGGCGGCAAAGGCGGAAAGCGTTCCGGCCCCAAGGGGAGCAATTCCCGGAAAAACGTGACGCGCGGCGCGTCCGGCGAACTCGGCGCGGGCCCGCGCGTCAGTGACAGGACCGAAAGCGCGAGAACCAGAACCGAAATGACAATGAGCGGCGGATTGGTCATCATCGGCGATCTTGCACCGCGACGCATGTAGGCGATCCCCGCCCGAGATTAAAGCCCGACGGATCGCGAGGCGTCACTGGCGAAGCGTGATCCGGCCGCCGGCAAGTCCCTCGGGCACTGGAACCGTTGTGAGATTATAGTCGGCGTTAAGGACCAGCTTGACGCCCTTGTTGAGTTCGATCCGGCGCGCAATGATCGCCGTGTATTCGGAGTCCTCGGCGATGCCGACGCCCGATTCAGCGAGGAACCGCCCAAGCGGCAGATAGATCGTGCCGACAAGGCGCTTGGCGTTCGGACTCGTGATCTTGAACACCCGATTGCCGTCGCCATTTGGATCCTCGAAGATCAAGAGCCCCGCGAGGAGGCCCGTCGACGGAGCCGTAAAATCGATGTCGGCGTTGCCGTCGATCGTCATTTTCGCCCCGAGGCCGGTGAATAAGAACGCGACGCCGGCGCCTGCCGCCGTCGCTTCATTCGAAATCTTCAGCTCGCCGTCCGAGATCACGTAGACGCCCGGCGTGAATGTCGCCGCCGCGTCGCCGACCACGCTAAGCCCGCCGCAATAGACGCCAGGCTGAAGCGTGTGCGCGCCGCTCGATAAGGAAAAATCCGTATGATCGCAGCCCGTAAAGCTTGGCGCGGCCCTGTTGGAAAGCGGATCATCGCGCTCCGGACAGTCGGTCAGCGGCGCCGGCTCGTAATTCGACGCGGGGCCCTGATAGCCGCCGGCCGAACAGGTCAGCGAGGCGACAAGCCGAGCGTCATCGAACACGGAGATTCCTTTTTCGCTCTTTGAGTTCGAGTAGACGGCGCAGTCGCCTCCGGACATCGCAGCGCCCCCGTCCAGCAGGATGGCGCTTGTCGCCGTCTTGTCGAGCGCGATCATGCAGACATTGGCCCCGCCGCTCACTTGCGCGACCGCCTCGACATTGATGGCGATCGGATTCTTGAACAGCGCGACAAGAAACGACGGGCGCATTGAATAGGCGATGCTCACGGCGACGGACGCCTCGGCCGCATTCGCGACGACGTTGAGTTCCGCGCCGTCGAGACGGCCCCCGAACTGAAGGCCGCTTTCGGCGGTCTTTTGGGCGATCGCCTTCGGGAGCTGCACGTTGTCCCGGTTGATGAGCCACTGCCGCGCGCCGCTGATCGCCGCGGCGTCGGCGATTTCCTGAATCGCCGCCAAGGCGACGCCGTATCGCGCATAGTCGATCCCCGCGCCGGCGAAGGCGAGCAGCAAAGGCGCGATCAGCGCGAAAGCAACCGCGATATTGGCGCTTCGGCATCTGAAGTAGCGCGCGAGCATGAGCGGCGAATTCATGACCGTCATGGCGCACTGTGCACGCAATCCGTTTAAATGCTATAAATCGGCGCTAACCCTCGTTAAGGATGTTCTGACGCGCGGCGCCGGCCGGCGCCTAGACATCGGGCAACAGGAGCTTTTGCGCGCGCCATTGCTCGACGATGCGCGCGATGAAGTTCTTGTCGTCGACGTCGACCGACCAGCCGTCGGTGAAGCTCGCGGTGAGGCTTCGCGGCACGGCCTCGCGCGGCAGCGCGTCAAAGCGGATGCGGGTCGGCAATGGCACCCCTTCGCCGCCCGCGATCGCCTAGCCGAGGCCGAGCGAGGGAAGGCAGGAAAGAAGGCTCGTCGAGGCGTCCGGCACGGCGGCGCGCAGCGCTTCCTGATCCGCCTGGTTCGCAAGCCGCATGGCGAAGATCGTGTTGCACTGGGAAAGGATCGTTCCGTCGAGTTCGGTCGGGCGCTGCGAGGCGACCCATAGGGAGACGCCGACCTTGCGGCCTTCCTTGGCGATCCTCACCAGAGCCTTCCTGGTCGGCGCGAAGCCGACATTCTCCTTCGCCGGCGCGTAGCGGTGCGCGTCCTCGACGACGAGCGCGATCGGCGCGGCGCCGTGGCTCCAAAGCCCGAACTCGAAGGCGAGCCGCGCGACGACGGAGACGATCACTTGCGCGACCTCGACGGGAAGGCCGCCAAGCTCGATGATCGAAACCGGCGAACCTTCGACCGGAATCCGGAAGAGCTGGCTCAAGAATTCGGACATCGTGTCCTGAACGGAGAGACTGCCGAACATGAAGCCGTAGCGCGCGTCCTGGCTGATGCCGTGCAACCGCCCACGCAGGCGTTTATAAGGCGCTGTCGTCCGGGTGTTGTCGAGCGAGCCAAGCGTCTTGTCGATCAGCGTCAACA
>JACADX010000399.1 GCA_013389125.1 Parvularculaceae bacterium
AAGGGAACGAGGTACTCGCCGTCCGGCGCTTCGCCGCTTTGCGCGTAAAGCGCCTTGTGCTCCATGAAGAGGACGGGATCGTCGTCGCGGATCGCCTGCGTCAGGAGCCCTTTGGCGTCAGCAGCGGTTGCGGGCATTACGACTTTCACGCCCGGGAGCGAGGTCAGCATCGAATAGACCGCCTGGCTGTGCTGCGCGGCGGCGTTGAAGCCGGCGCCGTAGGCGAGCCGAATGACAACCGGGCATTTCGACTTTCCGCCGAACATGTATCGGAACTTGGCGATCTGGTTCCAGATTTGATCGAGACAGACGCCGACGAAATCCGCGAACATCAGCTCCGCGATCGGCCGCTTGCCGGCGAGCGCAAGGCCCGCGGCGGCGCCGACAATGGCGCTCTCCGAAATCGGCGTGTCGATGACGCGGTCGGGGCCGAACTTGGCGTAAAGTCCGGTCGATGTGCCCCAGATGCCCCCGATCGCTTCGGGGCCGCCGGGCGTGCCCATGCCGCCGACGAGATCCTCGCCGAGAACGACGACATTGGGGTCGCGCTCCATCTCGTCATGGATGGTTTTCAGGATCGCTTCCCGGATCATCATTTTCGCCATGAGGCGTCGCCCCTCAATAATTGATGTAAACGTCGGTCAGAACGTCCGCTGCTGTCGGGCGATCGGCAGCGCGCGCTTCGGTGACCGCCTCGTCGATGAGCGCCGCGACCTCTTTGTCGATCGCGTCGAGCTCCTTGGCGTCCAGGAGCTTCGCGTCTGCGACTTTTCTGCGGAAGTTCTTCAGCGCGTCGCGCGTTTCGCGGATCCGCTCGATCTCGCCTTTGCCCCTATAACGCTGCGGGTCGCCTTCAAAGTGGCCGTAAAAGCGTTCGGTGTCGAACTCGACGGCGGCCGGTCCGCCGCCGCCGCGCACGTACTCGAGCGCTTCGCGCATCACGTCGTAAACGGCGAAGAAATCGCAGCCGTCTCCGCGCCAGACCTTCATGCCGAAAGCTTCCGCCCGGCTCGCAATATCCTGCGACGTGCCGACCGAATAGTCGACTCCCGTATGCTCCGAATAATGATTGTTCTCATAGACGAAAATGACCGGCGCCTTGGTCACGACGGCGAGGTTCATCGCTTCGAATGTCGTTCCCTGGTTGCAGGCGCCGTCGCCGGAGAAGGCGATGGAGACTTTCCCGATCCTGTCGAGTTTCGCCGCAAGCGCGGCGCCGACCGCGATCGGCGCGCCGGCGCCGACGATGCCGTTGGCGCCGAGCATGCCGACATCGACGTCGGCGATGTGCATCGATCCGCCCTTGCCTTTGCATAGGCCGCTCCGTCGCCCGTAAATCTCTTTCATCATCGCCTTGACGTCGCAGCCCTTGGCGATGCAATGGCCGTGGCCGCGATGGGTCGATATGATCTTGTCGCCCCTGTCGAGATGCTCGCAGACGCCGACGGCGACTGCTTCCTGTCCGGCGTAAAGGTGCGTGAAGCCGGCGATCTCGCCAGTCATGATCTCCGCGTGCAGGCGCTCCTCGAAGTCGCGGATCGTCCGCATTTGGCGATAGGCGCGCTTCAAGGCGTCGCGGCTCAGCTGCATCGTCCTATCCCTTCCTCGTCAGAGTTCTAGAACCGTCTTGGCGATGATCCCGGCCTGCACCTCATTGGTGCCGCCGAAGATCGTCCAGGCGCGGCTGTTCAAATAGCGCGGGCCCGCGATTTGCGCATCGCGCGAGTGCGGCGGCGGCGGCGCGTTGCGTCCGTAGAGCGGGCGCGCCGCTTCAAGCTGCAGGCCGGCGTCGCCGTATAGATCCATCCACAGGAGGTCGACATCCTGGCGGATCGTCGAAGCGAGATATTTCGTGAGCGAGGTTTGAGGTCCAGGCGGCCTGCCCTTGGCGAGATCGGCGAGGATGCGCAGTTCCAGCATTTCAAGGCTCAGCGCCTCAAGCCTGATCTTGGCGAGGCGTCGGCGCCAGGCCGCCTTATCGCCAAGCGCGCCGCCGTCGCCGTCCGGCTCCTCGCGCGCGGCCCTTTCGATCGCTTCAAGATCGGCGAGAAGCCGCGGCGCGTGACAGGACCCGCCGCGCTCGTTCTCAAGCAGGAACTTCGCGATCATCCAGCCGTCGCCTTCGTCGCCGATCCGGTCGGAGACCGGCGCGACGGCGTTGTCAAGGAAGACCTGATTGACTTCGTGATCGCCGGCAAGAGTGAGAATCGGGCGCACCGTTACGCCCGGCTGCTTCATATCGATGAGCAGGAATGAGATCCCGGATTGTTTTGGGCCGTTCGGATCAGTGCGGACGAGGCAGAAGATTTTGTTCGCATGATGGGCGTGCGTCGTCCAAATCTTGCTGCCGTTGACGATATAGCGGTCGCCGTCGCGGACCGCCCGTGTCTTGAGGCTTGCAAGGTCGGATCCGGAATCCGGTTCTGAAAATCCCTGACACCAATAATCTTCTCCCGTCAGTATGCGCGGGAGAATGCGCGCTTTCTGCTCCGCCGTGCCGAATGTGTAGACGACCGGCGCGAGGAGTTTCAAACTCAACGCGGTCAAGGTCGGCGCGCCGGCGAGCGCGCACTCCTTTTCGAAGATGTAGCGCTGCACCGGCGTCCAGCCCGTGCCCCCGACGGCTTTCGGCCACTGATAGGCGAGCCAGCCCTTCTTGTTGAGGATCGCCTGCCATTCCTGGCCGATGTCAGGCTCGACGAAGACGCCGGGCGAGGCGGCCATTCCCTCTCTCAGCCGCGCCGGCAGGTTTTCCGCAAGAAACGCGCGAACCTCGTCCCGGAAGGCTTCATCTTGCGGCGACAGGGCAAGATCCATGTTTCTCACCGCGACAATATCGCAACCGCGGCGACGCCGGGCGCGCCGTAAACATGCGAATAGGCCGTCTTTAGGCGCTTCGCGACTTGCCGACGCCCCGCTGCGCCGCGAAGCTGGATGACGTTTTCATAGACTTGGCGCAATCCCGATGCGCCGATCGGCTCGCCGCAGGCGAGGCATCCGCCGTCGGTATTGACCGGCAGGGCGCCCGAAAGTTCGGTGCGGCCCTCCGCCAGCCATTTTTCTTGCTCGCCGTCGCGGCAAAAGCCGTTCTCGGCCATGTGCATGATCTCCGCGCCCGTCTCCGTGTCCTGGATCTGCGCGATGTCGATGTCTTGAGGACCAACGCCCGCGAGCGCGAACGCGTCGCGCGCCGCGATCCTTGTCGCCGATCCGCCCCGCTCGATCGAAATTGCCGGCGCAAACACTTCGAATGAGCCCGGCGGGCGCGTGCGCATCGCGGCCGCTCTGAGGCGGATCGTCGCCCGGCCCATTCTGCGCGCCGTCTTTTCACCAGCAAGTATAAGCGCGACGCCGCCTTCGGCCGGAGAGCAGAACATGAACTTCGTATAGGGATCGCTGACCATCGTCGCATTCATGATCGTGTCGAGATCGACGGGCTCGCGCCGCCATGCGTGCGGAGCGAGGGCGCCGTTCCGAAAGGCCTTTTCGGCGACGCGGCCGAGCGACCTTGCCGATATGCCGTTCTCGTGCATGTAACGCCGTATTTTCATGGCGAAGAACTGCGTCGTCAGCATGTATCCGGCTTCGCCGTACCAGTCGGGAAGATTGTATTCACCGGGAAGGGCGTTGAAGGCGCCGCGCGGATGCTTGTCGAAGCCGACGGCGAGTCCGAGATCGAACTCGCCGGCCTTGATCGTCGTCGCCGCGGCGAACAGCGCCGAACCGCCGACAGCGCAGCCGTTCTTGACGTTGATGAACTGGATGCCCGTCAGGCCGAGGCGGTCGACCATCGTGTCCGCGGCGCCGGCTGCATCCGAGCCGCCGAATGCGAACTGGATGTCCTTCCACTCGAGGCCCGCGTCGGCGAGCGCCTCTCGCACGGCGAAGACGCCCTGATCGAGGCCGCTCACCCCCTCGGTGCGGCCGAATGGGTGAATGCCCGCGCCGACAATATACACGTCGCTCATGACGCGGCCCCGTCTCCACGCGGACGAAATGCGTGGATGAGCGGACTGTCAGCCTTCGCCGGGTCAAGCGGAACGAGCGTCAGCTCGACCGGCATGCCAATCCGAATGTCTTCAAAGGCGACGCCGGTGAGCCGTCCCTCGACAATGAGCTCGCCCGGCAATTCCACATAAGCGACGGCGTAAGGGGCGAAGTCTTTCGAACCGGCGTAAGGCGGCGACTTCGGACGGAAGCGCTGCACCGTAAAAGACCAGACTGCGCCGGTTCGGGATAATGGGACGGCTTCGTAACGATCGTCAGGCGGTCGCGGAAAGGTCAGCGCGCCGGTCAAGCGATTGCGACCGCCAATCAGCCGCGGCGAGGTTTCATCGGTGAAAAGGCCTTCCGCGATCGGTTGCACGCCGTTGATCTCCCGAGCGGCGATTAAAGCCGCAATCGACGCCTCGCCGTGACTCCACAAAACGCTAGGACGGGCCGCTTCCGCCTCTCGAAAGGGCGAGCTACCGCGCCGGCGTCAGTCCCGGTCAAATCGGACAATGTCGAATGAATACTGGGATTATATCGTTGTCGGCGCCGGTTCGGCGGGCTGTGTCCTCGCGGAGCGGTTGAGCGCCAATCCCAAGGTTCGTGTTCTGCTGCTCGAAGCGGGCGACTGGGATCGCGATCCATGGATCGGCGTTCCAAAGGGCGTCGCCAAGCTCGTGACCAACCGCCAACGCATTTTCGCCTATCAGGTGACGCAGCCGCGCGTCGCCGGCGAGAAACCGCAGGAAGTCTGGATCCGCGGCAAGGGGATCGGCGGGTCGTCGTCGATTAACGGCATGATCTGGAGCCGAGGCGAAGCCGCCGATTACGACGATTGGGAGGCGATAGGCTGCGCCGGGTGGAACGCGGAGTCGATGACCGCCGCGCTCAATGCGCTTG
>JACADX010000226.1 GCA_013389125.1 Parvularculaceae bacterium
AGGCCGTCGTCATCGCTGTCCACGGCATGAACGATTATGCGGGCGCCTTCGCCTATGCCGGCCCCTATTGGCGCGACCATGGCGTCAGCGTTTACGCATATGATCAACGCGGCTTCGGCCGTTCGCCGGATTTCGGCCGCTGGGCCGGCGGCGAGACGATGAAACAGGATTTGCGGGCGGTGATCGCAGCTGTTTCAAGGGAAAATCCGGAGCTTCCGATCTACGTCGTCGGACATTCCATGGGCGCCGCGGTCATTCTCGCGGCGATGGAAGACGCCCCCCTCAATGTCGACGGCGCGATCCTGGCGGCGCCCGGCATCTGGGGCGGCGGAGCGATGCCGATCTTCTATCGCGCAACCCTCAATCTCGCTGCGGTCCTTGCGCCCGGCAAGACCTTGACCGGCGAGCGCGCGGAACGACAGGCGTCGGACAACATCGAGTTCCTGCGCGCTATGTATCATGATCCTTATGTTATTAAGGAAACCCGAATTGACGCCGTGCTCGGCGCGGTTCGGATCATGGGAGAAGGATGGGACGCGACCGACGAGACCGGCGGCGACATTTTGTTCCTGTACGGAGAAAAAGACGAAATCATTCCCGTCAGGAAAATGCGGAAGGCGGCGAAAAGGCTTGGCGGTTCCGTCGCTGTCAACGCCTATCCGGAAAGCTGGCATCTCATTTTCGCCGACAACGCCCGCGAGCGCGTTCTTGAGGACGTGCTATCCTGGATCGCTGCGCAAGAGGGACTTGGACCGCAGGACCTGACGGAGGACCAAGGCGATACGGCCTCACGGGACGCTCCGGGCGGGCAGGGGGAAGCCGCAGTCCCGGAGGTGAAGTGTTGCAGCGACGCGCCCGGTGCTGGCTAGTGAGGGGAAGCAGGATCCGGGCTCGGCTGGAGGGCGATTGCATCGCTGCAACGATGCTACTTATGCGGGTAATTGGTTAAGAATCCGTTTCCGGCTGCGCCGGCGCCGAGGCTGCCCTGATCCACGCGCAAAACGCGTTTGAGGAGAGGCGCTCATCGACGGAAAGCGCGGCGACGGCCGGCGTATCATAGGGGTGGTTTGCCGCAATGAGGTCTCGCGCCTTTGGCGCAGTCTGCGCCGTCGTTTTCACGATCAGCGCGATTTCATCGGCCTCTTCAATCCGGCCCTTCCAACGGTAGACCGATTTCACGCCGGGGATGATGTTGACGCAGGCGGCCGCGCGATTTTCGACGACAGCTCTGGCGATCTTGCGCGCAACCCCCAGATCGGGCGCCGTCGCATAGATAAACACGACCTCATCCATATTGCGCCTTTGGCGTCCTCGCCCTAACGCGATGCATGCGCCGACATGGCGCAATTGAACGCAAAGCGGTTTGCAATGCAACGTCTTGATGAGAACGCTGCGCTCGTCCTGTTTTCCGGCGGACAGGATTCTTCGATCGCGCTCGCCTGGGCGCTGACGAAGTTCGCGCGCGTCGAAACGATCGGCTTTGACTATGGCCAGCGCCACGCGGTCGAGCTTGGCGCACGATCGGCGGTGCGGCGTGAAATTGAGCGGCGGTTTCCGGCGCTGGCGCCGAAGCTTCAGTCCGACGCCGTCGTCAATCTTTCGGGTCTCGGCGATATCAGCGAAACAGCCCTGACGCGCGAAGTCGAAATCGCCATGAGCGAAAACGGCCTGCCGACGACGTTCGTGCCAGGACGAAACCTCGTCTTCCTGACAATGGCCGCCGCCTACGCCTATCGGCGCGATCTCGGCGTCGTTGTCGCCGGCATGTGCGAAGCGGACTTTTCGGGTTACCCGGACTGCCGAAGGGCCGCGCTAGACGCGCTGATGGTCGCCATTGAGCACGGCATGGACGCGACGTTCCGTTTGGAGACGCCGCTGATGCATCTCTCAAAGGCGCAAAGCTGGTTGCTGGCCGAGGAGATCGGCGGCCCGCGCCTTGTCGACATGCTCGTCGAGCACACGCATTCCTGCTACCGGGGCGTTCGATCCGTGAGGCGTGATTGGGGCTATGGATGCGGCGAGTGCCCGGCCTGCGATCTTCGCGCCAAGGGCTGGTCGGGATATATCGCCGCGAAATCATGCGAGCGGCCAAGGGCGTGAGCGTTTATTCGGTCAAGGAGTGCTATTTCACCCTTCAGGGCGAAGGCGCGCAAACGGGTCGCGCGGCCGTATTCCTGCGCTTTTCAGGATGCAATCTTTGGAGCGGGCTTGAGCGTGATCGCGAAAGCGCCGTCTGCAGGTTCTGCGACACGGACTTTGCAGGCGTCGATGGCCCGGGCGGCGGCAAGTTCGGCGCTCCGCGCGCGCTTGCCGACCACGTCGCGAAATTCTGGCCCGGAGGCGGAAGCCCTATCGTGGTTTGTACGGGCGGGGAACCGCTGCTTCAGCTCGATGCGCCGCTGATTGACGCTTTGCACGCGCGCGGCTTTAAAATCGCCATCGAGACCAACGGCACCATCGCGACGCCATTCGGCATTGACTGGATATGCGTTAGCCCGAAGGCGGGGACGCTGTTGGCGCAGCTCAGCG
>JACADX010000346.1 GCA_013389125.1 Parvularculaceae bacterium
CCAAACCGCTTCCCGCGCCGATCGGCGCGGATGAAGAGGACGAGCGCGACGAAGCCGCCGGCGTTGACGATCGACGAGGCGACGCCCGCGCCGACGAGTTCAAGCCGCGGAAATCCCCAATTGCCGTAAATGAGGAGCCAGTTGAGAAACGCGTTCATCACCGTCGTGCCGATGACGATGACGAGCGGCGCCCTCGTCTCGCCGATCGCGGCGAGAAAGTTCCGGAGGATGATGACGCCCATCGCGAAGGCCCAGCCGGGCGCGAGCGCGATCACATAGGGCCCGGCCAGTCTTGCGAGATTTTCGGGCTGACCGAGCGCGCGCGCGATATCGCTTGCGAACAGGAAGCCGATCGACACCAAGGGCGCGAGGAGGCCGATCGCCCACAGCGACATCCGGACCGAAATCCTTACGTCGTCGACATCGTCGGGGTTCGCGCCGAGCGCCTGGCTGACGAGCGGCGAGACCGCCATCGCCGGTCCGAAGCCGACAAGCCAGGCGGCGAAGAAGATGACGAGGCCGAGCGAGGACGCGGCGAGCGGCTCAGGCCCCAATCGGCCGATCATCAGGACATCGACCGTCATCACCGAGAACTGGATGAGCTGCGTCGCCGCCATCGGAACCCCAAGCGCGAGAAGCGCGGCGAGTTCTTCTCGCCACGCCGCACGGGACGCGCCATGCTCTTGAACTGCGGATTCCACTGGTCATGCCGATCGACAAAGGGCTGGAGGCGTATGGCCGGACGCCCGCGAAGTCAATGAACGCGCCAAAGTTCGGCTGGCCGCCATCGCCTGTTCGATCCGTCGCGCGCCGCCAACGATTCGTCTCACGCGCGGTCGATTTGATCCGACGCGCTTTGCGAAGGCGGGCAAGGCGCCTAAGATCGCGCGGACATTGAGGGGTCTATCCATGAAGCGCATCTTTCTTGCGGGGGCCGCCGTCGCGGCGTTTCTTTCGCCGTCCCTCGCCCATGAGGACGAGGCCAAGGACGAAAAGAAATGGGACGTCGCCGCGCCGCCAGGACTTTTAACGCGGAAGGTCCGAATCGACGTCGATGAAGGCACCTGGATGAATGTCGACGTCAGCCCCGACGGGCGCACGCTCGCCTTCGACCTTCTCGGCGACATCTATGTGATGCCGATCGCCGGCGGGACGCCGACGCGCATCGCCGAAGGCCTGCCGTTCGAGATGCAGCCGCGTTTCTCGCCGGACGGAACGAAAATCGCCTTCACGTCCGACCGCGGCGGCGGCGACAATCTCTGGATCATGAATCGCGACGGCTCCGACAAGCGGCAGGTCACGAAAGAGACATTCCGCTTACTGAACAATCCGGACTGGAGCCCCGACGGACAGTATCTTATCGGGCGCAAGCATTTCACGACCGCGCGCTCGCTCGGCACGGGCGAAATCTGGATGTATCACCTTGGCGGCGGCGAGGGCGTCAAGCTCGTCAAGAAGCCGAACGATTCCTATCAAAAGGAGCTCGGCGAGCCTGTCTTCGCGCCGGGCGGCGGGTCGATCTACTACGCGCGCAACACGACGCCGGGCGACACGTTCATCTACGCGCAGGACACGAATGGCGAGGTTTTCGCAATCGAGCGCTTCGACATCGCGACCGGCGAGACGACGCGAATCGCCGGCGGGGCCGGCGGCGCGGTCCGCCCGACCCCCTCGCCTGACGGCAAATGGCTCGCTTTCGTGAAGCGCGAGCGCGGCAAGTCGAAGCTTTACCTCAAGGACCTTCAAAGCGGCGCGCAGAAGAAGATTTACGACGCCATGGACCAGGACATGCAGGAAGCCTGGGCCGTGCACGGCGTCTATCCGATGATGGACTTCACCCCGGATTCGAAGTCCGTCGTGTTCTGGGCCGGCGGCAAGATCCGCCGCGTGACGCTTGACGGCGCCGCCTCGGAGATACCTTTCCGCATCAACGACGACCGCGACGTCGTCGATCCGCCGCGCCCCGCGGTCGAGGTCGCGCCCGACGCGTTCCGGACGACGATGCCGCGCTTTGCGGCGATGTCGCCCGACGGGCGCACGGCGGTTTTCGAAACCATGGGCAAGCTCTACGGCAAGGCCCTGCCGAACGGCGCGCCGCGGCGCCTCACCGGCGCGGACGCCGGCATGGAGCTCTTCCCGTCCTTTTCGCGCGACGGCAAGCGCATTGTTTACGTGTCGTGGACGGACGAAGGTCTTGGCGCGATCCGCGTCGTCTCGGCGAGCGGCGGATCGGGGTCGGCGGCGACCGGGACGCCGGGCATTTACCGCCGGCCGCGCTTTTCGCCCGACGGCAGGACGATCGTCTTTGAGAAAGGCGCCAGCGGAAACCTTCTTTCCGATCGCTATAACGAAGCGCCGGGGATCTACCGCGTCGCGGCGTCCGGCGGCGCGATGACGAAAGTCAGCGATGACGGCGGCTCGCCGCATTTCGGCGCCGACAACGACCGGATCTACATGCAAGTGCGCGAGGACGACGAAACGAAGCTTGTGAGCGTCGACCTTAACGGCGAGGCGCGGCGCGTTCATGCGACCGGCGAGCTTTTCACCGACCTCCAGATCTCGCCCGACGGACGCCACCTCGCCTTCCGCGACAATTACGGCGCCTATGTCATGCCCGTGACGCCCGGCCCGCAGGAAATCGGCGGCGGGAAATCCGGAACCGCGACGCCCGTCGTCAAGGCGAGCGAAGGCGGCGCGGCCTATCTCGGCTGGGCGGGCCCCTCGGCGATCAGCTGGACGTTGGGGCCGACCCTTTATTCCGCGAAAATCGCCGACATGATTCCGTCGCTGCCCGCAAAGCCCGACGAGAAGCAGCCGAAGACGTTCGAGCCGCCGAAGGCCGGGGCCGACCTTTCGATCGCGGCGACGGCCGACAAGCCGCAGGGCGTCACCGTCATCCGCAATGCGCGCATCATCACGATGCAAGGCGCGAACGGCGGCGTCATTGAGAACGGCCACATCGTCATCCGCGGCGCCCGCATCGCGGCGGTCGGGGAAGGCGACGCCGTCTATCCCTCCGGCGCGCGCATCATCGACGCCGCCGGCAAGACGATCACGCCGGGCTTCATCGACGCGCACGCGCACGGGGCCCAGGGCGAGGACGACATCATCCCCGAGCAAAACTGGTCGGCGATTGCGCATCTCGCGCTCGGCGTGACGACGGTTCATGATCCGTCGAACGCCGCCGCGGAATTTTTCCCGGCGGCGGAGCTTCAGCGCGCCGGCAAGATCATTGCGCCGCGCCTCTTCTCGACGGGCGAAGTCGTCTACGGCGCGAAGTCGCCCGGCTTTTTCGCCGAGATCGAATCCTACGACGACGCGCTCGCGCATGTCCGGCGGCTCAAGGCGCAAGGCGCAAGGTCGATCAAGAACTACAACCAGCCGCGCCGCGACCAGCGCCAGCAGGTCGTCGCCGCGGCGAAGGCCGAGAACATGACTGTCGTCGCCGAGGGCGCCTCGCTCTTCACGCAGGACATGACGCTCATCGCCGACGGCAATTCGACGCTTGAGCACAACATACCGCAGGCGCGGCTCTACGAAGACGTGCGCCAGTTCTTCTCGCAGTCCGGAACCGCCTACACGCCGACGCTCGTCGTCACCTATGGCGGGCTTTCGGGGGATCCTTATTGGCGCTACGCGACCGACGTCTGGACGCACCCGATCCTTTCACGGCACGTTCCGCCGCACATCTTGCAGCCGAACTCCGTCCGTCGGACGAAAGCGCCGGAAGAAGACTTCGCCGATCAATATTCCGCCCGCGAAGCAAAGGCCCTCGCCGACCGCGGCGTCATGGTGTCGATCGGCGCCCACGGCCAGGAGGAAGGCCTCGGCTCGCACTGGGAGATGTGGTCGTTCGTGCGGGGCGGCATGACGCCGCTTGAGGCGTTGAAGGCCGCAACTGTGACGCCGGCGACGGCGCTCGGCTACGTGAAGGACATCGGCACGATCGAGGAAGGAAAGCTCGCCGATCTCGTCATCCTTAACGCCAATCCGCTCGACGATATCGGAAACACGGATGAAATCGACATGGTGGCGCTCGGCGGCAGGTTGTACGACGCGGAGACGATGAACGAGATCGGCGGCCGGATGCGGAAAAAATATTATTGGGAGTAGCCGCCGCGATCAGTCGCCGGAGAAAAACGCCCACATCGCTTCGATGGCGTTGATCGCCTGCGACGGCGGTTCCTTGCCGCGCCGACCCTTGGCCGCGCCAGGCCAGGAATGCCCGCCGCTTTCGGTCACGCAAAGCTGCACCGCCGCGCCTCCGGCCTTCGCGTCGTAGCGGTCGCAGTAGGCGCCGGCGACGGCGAGCACGCGTCGCGGCTTGTCCTGCGCGCCGTTGAGCGCGACCCATTTTTCGATTGTCGCCTTGACGGAGACGAAGTCCGTCACTTTTGTCCGGTCGCGAAAGGCGTCGTCTCCGGCGCCTCCGTCAAAGAGGACATGCGTGTCATTGATCGCGTGGACATGCAGCACCGGCGTCGGCCGCAAGGGATCGCAGTGAAGCGTGTTGTCGGTTCCAGCCACAGCCATGATCCCGCGCACCTGATCCGGGATCTCGCAGGCGAGGCGATAGGCCATCAGGCCGCCATTCGACATGCCCATGGCGTAGACGCGCGCGTCATCGACAGGCGCCTGACGTTTCACGCGCGCGATCACCGCCGACAGAAAGCCGACATCGTCGATGTTTTCGTCGCGCGCGTCGCCGCAGCAGGCTCCTGCGTTCCATGTCGCGAAGAGGCCCCGCCGGTTCTTCGAATAGCCGTTCGGGATGACGGCGATGAAGCCGTATTTTTCCGACGCGCTGATGACGCCGTAATGCTCGTCTTTTGCGAAATGGTCCGCGTGGCCGCCGCCGCCGTGCAGGCCAAGCACCACGGCGGAGCGCTTTGCCGGATCGAACGAAGCCGGCACATGAACGAGATAGCGTCGCCGCAGGCCGTCATGCGTCAGCGTGAACTCGTAATCGCCGGGCCGGGAAAGGCGATCTTCCTGAAGGATATCCGCGCGGCGTTCCGCGATCCGGTCGCGAAGCGACTCGCGCGCGATCGCAGGCGCGGCGGTCAAGACGGAAATGGCGACAGCCGCCGTTACGAAGCCTTTTGTCATGTCGCCTCGCTCCTTCGCGCGAATGACGGCCATTAAACGGCCGCGCCATTGAAAAACCGTCGCCTGATCCTGCGGAATCTGAGAGTTCCCCGTCTGTTCTTGCTCCCGGTTAATCGTTAGGATTATTTTCGGCTGAAAATGCGTGACGCCGCCGCGCGGGGACTCCATGAGCGGAACAGCGTTCGAATACGCCGCGTTCATCAGCTACAACAGCGCCGATCGCGAGATCGCGCGGCGGCTGCAGCGCGCGCTTGAATCCTATTCGATCCCGAAAGCGCTGCGCGGACGGACAACCGCCTTCGGCCCCGTCGGCGAGCGCATCGGCAAGGTCTGCCGCGACCGCACCGATTTCAAGTCGGGCGAGAGCCTTAACGCCGCGCTCGTCGAGGCGCTCGACAAATCGTCCTCGCTCGTCGTCCTTTGCTCGCCCGACAGCGCGCGCTCGAAATGGGTCAACGCGGAAGTCGAGCATTTCCAGAAGACCGGCCGCGCCGCGCGCATCTTTCCGCTGATCGTCAGGACCGACGAAAGCCGCCTTGTCGTCAATTCCTACCCGCCGGCGCTGCGCCGCGCCGACGGCGACGAAGCGATCGCCGCTGACCTGCAGGAGGCGGGCGACGGCTGGCATGACGGCGTCCTCAAGATTCTCGCCAGCATTCTCGACGTCGACTACGACGCGCTGCGCCAGCGCGCCCTCGAAGCGGCCCGGCGGCGCGCCCGGCTCGCTTACGGCGTCGCCGGCGGAATGGCCGCGCTCGCCGCGCTCGCCGGCGCC
>JACADX010000307.1 GCA_013389125.1 Parvularculaceae bacterium
CTTGAGGCCCTTGCGCGGGCCGGCGAGTCGGGCGCGCCGCCTGCGGAAGTCAGCGCGCTTGAAGCCGCCGCGCTCAAGGCGATCGGCGCTGCGCGCGACGCGGCGAGGCCGAGCCTTAAGGACCAACTCCTTGCGGCGGCGAAGTCGCTGACCGTCGCCGGCGATGAATACGCGATTGCGGTCAAGGAGGGAGCGATCGTCAACCTTCACGAATATCATGACGCCTACGGCTTCATCGACGTCGTCATCGATGATCTGAAGTCTCTTAAGGGCGCGAGCGAAGCCGAGGCGCAGGCGATCAGGGCCGCGCTCAATCAGGCTGCGATCGCGCGAACGGCGGCGCCGACCATCGCTCCGCCGACCGATGGATTGAAGCCGGCCTCGGTCATCTACGGCGCGGCCGCCCGGGTCGAAATCGCCGCGCGCGGGCTCTAGAGCGGCGTGCGCAAAAGTGTGCGCGGTTTTGCGCAAGTGAGGCGCGAAGCGGCGAACGCCGCGGCAAACAAGGATTAGAGCGAGCGCCCCGGTTCCGGATCATGGCGCAAAGCTCTAGGGCGCGGCGACGATCCGCCACGCGGTCACGGTTCCGGGCATCCAGTTCGGCACGATGACAATGTCGGCGAACATCGTGAGATCGTTCTGCAGGACGCCGGCGTCGCGCGTGTTAAGGAGCGATGAGACCGCGCCGTCATCGGCGACGTAATGAATCTCGCCCGGCCAAGAGGACACGAGAAAACCGCCGCCCGGAACGAGGCCGATCCCGTCGGCGTCGATCATGCCGCTGGCGATTTCGCGCCAGCCGCCCGCCGCTGTCGCTTCGAAAAGATAGCCGCCCGACATCGTGCTGACATAAAGCCGGTCGCCGACGCCGAGGAGACCATTGACGCCGGCGAGTTCCTCGCCTTCACGCCACACAACCGGCCCTTCGGCGCCCAGTCGCCAGATCCGCGCCGCGTCGGAATCCGAGACGTAAACTTCGCCTTTCCAGACGGTCGCGTCGTTCAGGAATCGTGCGCCGTCGATTGAAATGTCGGCTTGCGGCGCGCCGGTCGAAGCGTCGAAGCTCCTCACTCGGTCGATATCGGCGACGTAGAGAACGCCGTCCTTCACCGCCATGCCTTTCGGCGCGTCGAGGCCTTCGATGAATTTTTCCGCGATGACGTCTCCTTCCGGAGATAGTTTTGCGATCCACCCAATGCCGTCCTTCGCTTCCCCTTCGCCGGCGACATTCGAAATGAAATAGGCGCCGTCCGGCGCCAGCGCGACGCCTTCGGGCGCGCTGAACCCTTCCGCAATCCAAAGCCGTTCAAGCCGCGGCGGAACCGTCGCCTTGGAATCCTGGGCCGCGCTTGCGGGCGCGCCGACGGTCGCTTCCTCCGGCGCCGGCGCCGGCGGCTTCGAGCAGGATGCAAGCAAAGCAAGGCCGGCAAGAAGGATACGCATGGTGAAGGGCTCTCCGCCAAAGCAAGACCGGCAGCCTAAGCCGCCATCCGGCGAAGCGACAACACGACTCGGCGCGCCGGAGGAACGCCTCACAGCGCGACGATCAGCGCACGCCGCTCTAGCGTCCAGGCCGCCGCCGAATATCGTCGGCGCTCGGCCCCGGGGGCAATTGCTCGCGGATGTCCTTCGGATTCCAGGGGCCGTAGGAAAAGCTGCGCGCGCCCGGCCGCGGCTCATAGCCGGTAAAGGGCGTCCGCTCGCTCAAGGGGGGCGCTCCCCGCATTTCCGGGCGCGGCGCCGGCTCCCTTGGCCGGAAGAGGCCGAAAAGCCCGCCATTCGCGCCAATGAACTTGACGCTGGTGCGCGACAGGCGGTCGGGGAACAAGGACATCAGTTCGGTGATTTCCGCGGGCATGTTTGTCGAGACGTTAAGGCCGATCGCGCGCGCTTCGGCGGCCTCGATCGGATAATCATGCGTCCAGCGTCCCGTCGCGAGCTGGTCGGCTACCGCGGCCGCGGCGTTATCCGAGACAGTGCCCTTGAGTAGGTCACGCGCCGCGCGCTTCAGCTGGTCGATCGCCATTTGCCCCACATCGGCGAGAATGAGCGTGTAATCATCAGTCGCGTCCGCAGATTTTTCCTGCCTCAGCCGCAAGAGCGAGGCGGCCGGCACGCCCGCGATCTGCGGATCGATCGGGCCGAGCACCGCGTGCTTGTTAAGGACGATCTCGTCGGCGGCGAGCGCGATCAAGGTCCCGCCCGACATCGCGTAATGCGGGACATAGACGGTCGATTTGGCGGGATGGGCTTTGAGCGCGCGGGCGATCTGCAAGGCCGGAATGACGAGACCGCCCGGCGTATGCAGCACAAGTTCGATCGGCGTCGAGGCCGGCGTCGTGCGGATCGCTTCGAGCACGTCTTCGGCGTCGTTGAGGTCGATATAGCGGAGCACCGGAATGCCGAGGAGGCCCATCGGTTCCTGACGATGGACGATCGCGATCACCCGCGATTTCCGCTTGCGCTGGATGCGGGCGAAGCGGCGTTCAAGCTCGGCGCCGCGCTGC
>JACADX010000198.1 GCA_013389125.1 Parvularculaceae bacterium
GCAGCACGCGGAGGAAAGCCCGCCGTCATCATGACGGGTTATTCCTTGACAAGCGGGCTTCGACATTGGGCCGACGGCGCCGGTCAGCGCGCGACGAAGCGGCCGCTCTCGAAGTCGTCGATCGCCTGCCGGATTTCGGCCGGCGTGTTCATCACGAACGGCCCATAGCCGGCGACTGGTTCATCGATCGGCTCGCCGGTCAGCGCGAGAAAAATGGAATCGCCGTCGGCGCGGACGAGGATTTCCGTTCCGTCGCGCTCGAAGCGGGCGATCTCCGCTTCGCCGACGCCTTCGCCGCCGATCGTCACGCGTCCTGAAAGGACCGCGATCATCGCATTATGCCCCTCCGGCACTTCAAGCCGCGCTTCCGCGTCGCGCTGAAGCCTGAGGTCCCAGAGGTTGACCGGCGTGAACGTCTTCGCGGGTCCTGTCACGCCCTGAAAGGCGCCCGCGATGACGCGCGCCCGGCCGCCGTCAAACGGCGCGACGGGGATGTCGGCGCTGAGGATCGCCTGATACCGGGCGGGCGTCATCTTGTCCTTCGCCGGCAGGTTCACCCAGAGCTGGACGACGCGGAACGGGCCGCCAGCCTTGGTGAACGCGGCGGAGTGAAACTCTTCATGGATGACGCCGCCGCCGGCGGTCATCCATTGAACGTCGCCGGGACCGATGGTTCCGCCGCCGCCTGAAGAATCCTTGTGGCTGACCTCGCCGTCATAGACGATGGTGACGGTTTCAAAGCCGCGATGCGGATGGCGCCCGACGCCGCGCGGCCGCATCGCCGGCTCAAAGACGCGTGGTCCCGCGTAATCGAAAAGCAGGAAAGGGCTGACGCGCTCCGGCGCGTCGTCGTAGGAGAAAAGCGTCCGGACCGGAAAGCCGTCGCCGACCCAGTGCGCGCCCCTGGCGCTGATGATTTCGGCGATCTTTTTCATGGCGTGATCCTTTCCGCAGCGCCTGCTGGAGCCGCGTTCCAATCTTGATTGGACGATGATCTGGGGTCATAGGTGCAGGCCGCAAGTACGGTCCCTGAGGATACTGTCAGTGCGAGCAAGGAGGCCCGATGTCGAGAAACGCCGGATGTCCGGCCGAGCTGACGCTTGAGCTTCTCGCCGGTCGATGGAAGCCGTTGGTCGTCTACTGGCTCTTGAAGGGCGAGCGCCGCTTCAACCAACTTCAGCGCGATCTCGGCGGCGTCACGCATCGGACCTTGTCGAAAACGCTGAAGGAAATGGAAGCGGACGGGCTTGTCGCGCGCCGCGACCATGGGGAAATCCCGCCGCGCGTCGATTATCGCCTGACCGGCCTTGGGCGTTCGCTCGAGCCGGTCTTGACCGCGATGCACGATTGGGCGCTCGCGCATCCGCGCGCGGACCGCGCCGCCCGCCGCGCGTGAGGACTTGCGCCGTTGAGGCGAACCCGCTCGCGTCTCAGGCCGGATTGCCGAACGCCGGAAAAGCGTCGCGCCCCTCGACATCCTTCCAGTGGCGCAGCGCCCACACGGCCGACGGAAAGGCGATGTCAGGCCAGGGAATGTCCGCCCACTCAAAAAGCGCGACCTCGAGACTTTCAGGTCCCGGCGCGAAGTCCGGCCCCGCAAGTCGGCCGCGGAACATGATCTGCACCTGCGAGATGCGGGGGACGCTGTAGACCGCGAGCACGCGATCAAGGACGGGATTGACGCGCGCCTCCTCATAGGCCTCGCGCCGCGCCCCGTCTTCGACCGCCTCGCCGAGTTCGAGATAGCCGGCCGGGATCGTCCAGAAGCCCTTGCGCGGCTCGATCGCCCGCCGGCAGAGGAGGATCTTCCCCTCGAAGGAAAGCACCGAGCCGACGACGATCTTCGGGTTCTTGTAGTCGATGAAGCCGCAATGGCCGCACACGTCCCTTTCGCGGTCCTCGCCCGCCGGAACGGCCTTGCGGAAATTCGGGGCGGCCGTCTTGCTCGCGTTCATCGTCAGCATCCTTCCAAATCGCGGCCGCGACAGTCCAAACGCGCGGCGATCATCCGTCCAAGGCGCATTTTCGCGGGTCCGTCCGAATTGTGATCCGCCGCCTTGTTGAAATATCGCCGATTACGGACGATATTCCTTGACCGGAAGCGTGATCCGGTGAAAACCCTGTCACCGCTTCGGCGATCTCGTCCCTCAAGGCCCTGCCGCGGAGGGGACGGCTCGCCGCCTCGTTCAGTCTGTGGAACTGCGCCGGCGCGCCGCGCGTCGCATAGAAATCAAGGGAGAAGCCGATCATGGCAAGTTACGACTTAAGAAAATCGCCGGGCCATCTGCTCCGTCGCGCCCAGCAATACGCGCACGACCTTTACGCCGCCAGCGTCGGCGCCGACGGCCCGACGCCGCGTCAGTTCGAGGTCTTGCATGTCGTCTCGAAGAATGAGGGGCTGAGCCAGACCGACCTCGTCCGGGCGACCGGCATCGACCGTTCGACGCTCGCAGACATGATCGCCCGGATGATCGACAAAGGCCACCTCTCGCGCGCGCGCACCAAGGAAGACGCAAGAGCCAACGCCGTTTCGATCACTGCCGCCGGCCGCCGCGTCCTCAATTCGGCGATGTCGGGTGTCGCAAAAGCTGAATCCGGCGCCTTGGGGGTCCTTCCAAAGGCCCAGCAGGCCGGCTTCATGAAAGACCTCGCAGCCTACGCCGACGCGCTCGACAAGCTCGCCGACGGCGACGCGCCGTCACGGGGCAGAAAGAAGAAGGCGGCGAAAAAAGGCGGCGCAAAGCGCAAAGCGAAGCGCGGACGCCGCTAGCGCGCGTGTCCGAAATGTGGGGGCGGTTTTCGGACAAAACGCCCGCCAACGACGGTTTTGGACTGCGCATCTCGGAACGCCGCCCCGGCCGTCGGGTCTTGAGCGAAATTTCGGAACAGCCGCTTCGCAGGGAGCGGCTTTTTCCGTTTCAGCCGCGTTATTTCGCCTCGGCCTTGAGCCGCGCGATCGAGAGACCGCGCTCATGGCCGCCGAGCGTCAAAAGGCGGTCATACATGACGATCGCCGCCGCGACCGAGAGATTGACGCAAAAGCGGGTCGGGATTTTGACGATCGCCGCGCATCGCGCTTTCGCCGCCTCCGAAAGGTCGCCCTTCTCCGGACCGAGAAGGTAGGCGGCGTTCAAGGGGTGTGGAAAAGTCGGCAGGAGGGTCGCGCGCGCGTCGAGTTCAACGCCAATCAGCGCGCATTTTTTCGGCAGGACCATATCCTCGATCGTCGTCCACTCGTAGAGCGGCACATGCCCGACGCTCTTTGACGTGTCGGCGAGCATCGCCTCGCGCGCCTTGAGACGCGCGCCGACGGTGAAGATGAAGCTTGCGCCGAAGGCGTGCGCCGTACGCATCACGGCGCCGAGATTCATCGGCTTTGAAATGCGTTCCGAACCGACGCCGAAATAGCCGCGCAAGGCGCTCACTTGCATTGACAGGGCGACAGAGCCGTCCGCATTCTGCCGCATGCGTTCGGCGGAATTCAACAGACCTCAAGGCCCCTATTTTCTCTCGCATTCCGTCGGGCTGATGCCGCTTTCGGCGCGACAGGCGCTGGACGAGGCCTATTTCGCGCCATGGGCGGCGGGCGACTCGGGGACATGGCCGAAATGGCTTGCGGCCGTCGAGGCCTGGCGCTCGGCCCTTGCGC
>JACADX010000154.1 GCA_013389125.1 Parvularculaceae bacterium
CTGTTCCTTGGCGCGCGAGATTTCGGGCCGCCTCCGGCAAGGGTCGTCCTGCGGCAGCGGCCGGTAGACGACGCGGGATTTCGATCCGGTCAGATCGATGATCAGCGCCGCGAGATCGCGCATTGAGATTTCGATCGGATTGCCGATGTTGATCGGTCCAGTGACTTCGAACGGCGAGTCCATCAGACGCAACAGACCGTCCACCGTATCGCTCACATAACAGAACGACCGCGTCTGCGACCCGTCGCCGTTCACGCAGATGTCGACATTGAGGAGCGCCGGCACGATGAAGCTGGAAACGACTCTGCCGTCATAGGGATGCGTGCGCGGGCCATAGGTGTTGAAGATGCGCGCCACCTTGATGGCGATCTGGTGCTGCCGCCGGTAGTCGAAGAACAAGGCCTCGGCGCAGCGCTTGCCCTCATCATAGCAGGAGCGCGGCCC
Source organism: Parvularculaceae bacterium (assembly GCA_013389125.1). GTDB lineage: Bacteria > Pseudomonadota > Alphaproteobacteria > Caulobacterales > Parvularculaceae > Amphiplicatus. Next base: position 445 of record JACADX010000154.1, read on the forward strand.
GATCGGATTGACGTTTCCCCAATAGTCTTCCGTCTGCGGGTGCACGGACGGATCGCCGTAAACCTCCGACGTCGACGCCTGCAGGACAGGGATCTTCAATCGCTTGGCGAGCCCGAGCATGTGGATCGCGCCTTGCACGCTCGTGCGCGTCGTCTTGACCGGATCGAACTGGTAGTGAATGGGCGACGCCGGACAGGCGAGATTGAAGATCTTGTCGACCTCGACGAAGAGCGGCATCGTCACGTCGTGCCGCAGCAGCTCGAACCGGGAATTGGAAAGCAGATGCTCGACATTCCGGCGCGTGCCGGTGAAAAAATTGTCGACGCAAACGACTTCGTCCCCTCTCTCGATCAAGCGCTCGCAAATGTGCGAGCCGATGAACCCGCTTCCTCCGGTGACAAGCACGCGCCTCGACAATTGACGCATGGAACCCGCCTCGCCCTAAACGGCCCAATGGCGACAGCGACCCTGCCGCGCCCCATATTCGCTTCTTCCGCCGGGAGGGCTCGCGCCCCCGCCGCTGCAGGCGATCGATACCCTCGACAGATCGCGCATCAGCGGGCCAAACCTCTCTTCGCGAGTTCGGCGGCGGCCTGCTCGAACCGGTCTTCGGCCTTTTGTTCTTCCACCCATGCGATCAGATCCGAAACGCCGTCCTCGAACGCGACCTTGGGCTTGTAGCCGAGATACCGCCGGATCTTGCCGATATCGGCGTAACAGTGCCGGATATCGCCCTCCCGGAACTTGTTTTCGATTTGCGGCGCGATGTCGCGCCGCATCTTGCGCGAGAGCGTGGTCGCGACCTCCTTGATGGAAATCGGGATGCCGGCGCCGACATTGAACACCTGCCCATTGGCCTCGTCTTTGACGAGCGCGAGCGACAGCGCCTGCACGATATCGGAGACATGGACGAAATCGCGCGTCTGGTCGCCGTCCTCGAAAATGACTGGCGCATTATTGTTGAGAAGCCGCGAAGAGAATATCGCGGCGACGCCCGTGTACGGATTTCCGAGCGACTGGCGGGGCCCGTAAATATTGAAGAAACGCAACGCGACGGTCGGAATGTCATAGGCGCGTCCGACGACAAGGCACATCTCCTCCTGATCCCGCTTCGTTATGGCGTAGATCGAGGTCGGCAGGACCGGCTTTTCCTCATTGGTCGCGACCGGAGTCGCCGTCTTGCCGCAGGCGGGGCAGGTCACTTCCCATTCGCCTCGCTTCATCTGCGCTCCGCTGCGCAGCGACGGCGTGATGATTCCGCAATCGGCGCATCGCGCGCCCCCTTCGCCGTAGATCGACATCGACGACGCCACCACCAGCTTCTTGACCGCATGCCGACGCGACGCGAGAAGTTCGAGGAGAACCGCCGTGCCGACCGTGTTGTGGTCGACATAGCGATGGATTTCGTACATCGACTGGCCGACCCCGACCTGCGCCGCAAGATGGACGACGGCGTCAACGCCCTTCAGCGCGCTATCAAGCTGCGTCGGGCTTCGCACGTCGCCGTAAACGATCTCGACGCCCTTGAGCGGCGTTCCGTCCGGCTTCAACAGCGCGCCGATATTGCTTTGCGAACCCGCGTGGACCTGCGGCTCATAGTTGTCGAATATCCGCACCTCATGGCCGGCCCGCCGAAGGTCCTCGCACAAAAACGATCCGACGAACCCGGCGCCGCCCGTGACAAGAACCTTCATTTTCTTTCTCCGCGCAATCTGGTGGATACGGAATGGATTTCAGAACTCATACTTGCCGCGGTAGTTGCGCCAAATGATCTTGAGAACGTCGAAGCCGTATTTGATCGGTTTCAGATGAGACTTCTCATCCGCATAACGGGTCGGGATCGCAATCTCCTTGATCCTCAGCTTGCGCTTTCCCGCCATCATGATCATCTCCCCGTCGAAGTGGAACGTATCGCTCAACCGGACGAAGGGAATAGCCTCAAGACACCGTCTCGAATACAGCATGTAGCCGCTGTGATACTCGCTCACATTGAGCCCGTAAGCGATATTCTCGATCGCCGTGAGGGCCTTGTTGGCGATGTACTTGTACATGGGCATGCCGCCCTTGAGCGCGCCCTGCTCGAGCATGCGCGAGCCCATGACGAGATCCGCCTCGTCGTTCTCCAGGGGAGCGAGCAGCTGCGGCAGCAGCTCGGGCGCGTATTGTCCGTCGGAATGCAAGAGCGCGACGATGTCAGCGCCCTGCGCCAGCGCATGCGTGAACCCCGTCTTCTGCGCCTGGGCGTAGCCCCGGTTCCGGTCGTGATCGATCACCTCGACATTCGGCCGCTGCCGGGCCGCCGCCCGCGCAACCTCGCCGGTCGCGTCCGAGCTGCCGTCATTGACGACCACAATGCGGGCGCCCTTGTCGTAGATTGCTTGCGGTATCCTTTGAAACACGCTTTCGAGCGTCAACGCCGCCTGATAAGCGGGGATGACGATGAAGATCTTTTTCTGAGCTGCCACGGTGTAATTCCTCAATCGGTCTTTGCTACGCAAGTTTCACTGAATGCCGCTGGGCTGCGATCATCCTATCCCGGCGGGTCCTTCAGCGATCGGAGAGCCCTCGCCTCATTGCTCCGTCCGCGATAGATCCGCCCGTCGGCGAGCGTTTCCACTTCGACGAGCGGCATCGAGGCGAGCATATCGGTCTCGCTGATCAGGTAGTAGCGCCAGTCGACGCCGTCGATGATCACGACGTAGGCGTTTTCCTCTTCGAGCCGCTGGCGCATCGCTTGCATTTGCTCAGCGAAGCTTTCGCGTCCGTCATCCCTGCCGGACAAGTGGTTGATCCGCGCTGGCACATATCGGGCGCTGCGCTTCAGACGGAATTCAATAAGGTCCGGCGCATTGGAATAGAGCGCCGCGCCGGCGGGAAGCCCGGCAGCCGCCTTGAGGACAGGCGACTGCGACCATATGGAATGCGAGTAGCCAATCCCCGACTTGTAGGCCGAGTTCGTGAATGCAGCCGTCCGCGCAAGATTCGAAGCGCCGATGGCGAATGCAAGCCCGGCAAGCGCCAATGCGAACATTCGGCGCGGGAAAAGATCGGTCTTTCCGGCCGCCCCGAAGGAGGTCATCGCCGCCAGCGCGACGAAGACGTAAAGCGGCAGAAGGAACCGCCCGGTGAGATTGAGCTTGTACTGGATGAAGACAGCGGCGACGAGAAGCGCCGCGTAAAAGACCGAGAGGAGGCTGAAGATTATCGGCAGAGCGGCCGCCGGCTGCGCTCGCTCCGGAGGCGTCAATCGCAGCCACGTCCGCGCGCGCCACGCGACGGCAAGGATGACGCCCGCCCCGACGACCGCCAGGAAGGCGATCCGAACCGGAAGGCTGACAGCGCCCGGCAGCAACATGGTCGCGGCCGACCCGATCGTCCGAAGCCAGAAGGCCGCGTCAGGCTCGCCGCGCAATTCAAATGACCGGCCGGTCGACTCGCCGGTCGTCGCTTCGCTTGCGATCGCCCACGCGGCGAAGACGAGCCCTGAGACGCCGATCAGCAGCGCGCAGTCAAAAGCGCGCCTCTTGATGTCGCCGCCCCCGGCCAGCAGCCGCACGGATGCGAATGTCGGCAAGAGCGGCGCGGCGGCGAACCGCGTGAGCATGCCAAGACCGACAACGCCCCCGACAAGCGCCGCGCGCGCGCCGCTCCCCTGTTGAAGCAGGCGCAAGAATAAAACGACCGACGTCAGGGCGAACGCGATGAAAAGCGGCTCGGTCATCGCGACTGCGTGAAATTCGACGAAGACGGGATGGAAGGCGATCAATGATGTTCCGAGCGCAGCGGCGACCGTTCCGAGCCGCGCCATGAGCAGCAACTTCAGGATCAGCAAAGTATTGGCGGCGTAGAGCAGCCAATTGAGCAGCCATGCCGCCGCGGTGATCCCGATCCCTGCAAATGTCGCCGCCTGCAAGAGCCAAGTATAAAAAGGAGCGAAGTGCCGCGCGGTCCCGATGCGCATATAGGCGACGGAGTCCGGCAGTATCCCAATGCCTCGTGCAGTGGAGGCAAAGTAAATCAGCGACGCAACCAAAAGGAGAACGGCGGGCGACAACATCGCCGCCGAACGCGGCGATGCGCGCCCCATCGCATCAGGCAAAACTCGTCGCGACTGAATGAGGTTATTCCAGTCGAACTGCGGCAGCCGCCTGGAATCCTCTCCCAGCACCCCATCTCCACCCATGCTGCCCCCAGCGAACGCAACTCTCCTGCTGCGCGCATCAACGCTAACTTCAGCAAGACATTGACTTTTTTTAACATGGCATAGCGGAATGCCAATGTCCACGCAGTTCAATTCACGCGGCGCGTTCGGGCCGATTTGCCGAAGATTGAGGAGGAATGGGACGCGCGCCAGACGCTGCGTCGATCGCCGGCCTCGACAGGTCCGGATACGTCACAACCGCTGCGGGAGTCGGCTCGCCGATATGCGCAAGACGCCGCTGTTCGAGCGGCCTTGCGACGCGCGATCTCCGGCTTTTCGAACGCAGCCGGCTTCCGCGCGCGCGGGAAAAGCTCCGTATCAATATTATCAATGGGATCTGCGCCGCCCGCCGCGTGTCTCGACCTTCGAGCGCCGTTGTCGGCGGCGATTTTCGGCCGTCCGGCGGCCGATCAATTCAAGGCGTGTTTCGCCGGGTCCGTGCTTGTCTTGTCGCGCTTCGGACGCGGCCCGCGCATTTTTTCGCCGGTTAGAATGAAGCGCACGCTTTCAGCGACATTCGTCGCGTGATCGCCGATCCGTTCGAGGTTCTTGGCGACGAAGAGCATCTGCATGCTCGCGGCGACTTCGCCCTTGCGCTCGGACATCGCGCCAAGGACGTCTCCGAAGATCTTGTTGCAGAAGTCGTCGATCTCGTCGTCGGATTTCCAGACCGCCAAGGAAAGGTCGGCGTCGCGCCGCTCATAAGCGCGGATGACGTCCTTGACATGGGCGAAAGTCACCATGCCCATTTCGACGATCTCGCGGTCGAGATCGGACTTCGGCTGGGCGAAGATGCCGGGCGCGCGCTTGGCGATGTTTTTGGCGTAATCGCCGATGCGCTCAAAGTCGCGCGCCATCTGCATGGCGGAGACTACCTCGCGAAGGTCGACCGCGACGGGATTGCGCAGCGCCAGGATGTCGATGACTCGCTGTTCCGTCGCCTCGTAGAGGGCGTCGGTTCTCGCGTCATCCGCCTTGACGCGCGCGGCGAGGTCGAGGTCGCGCCGGTCGAGCGCCGATATCGCCCGCCGGAGCTGTTCCGCCGAATGCTCGCCCATTTCGACGAGGCCGGCGGAAAGCGCCCGCATCGCTGCGTCGAAGGAGGAGACAATGTGATCGGACATCCCTAGCCGGTCCTGCCTGTTATATAATCCTGCGTCCGCTGATCCTTAGGATTTGTAAAGATCGCGCGCGTGTCGCCGAATTCGACAAGGTCGCCAAGGTGAAAAAATGCGGTCTTCTGCGATACCCGGGCGGCCTGCGCCATCGAATGCGTCACAATAATAATGCAATAATTCTTCCGGAGTTCGTCGATCAGCTCCTCAAGCCGTGCGGTCGCGATCGGATCGAGGGCGGACGCCGGCTCGTCCATCAAGATGACTTCGGGCCTGACGGCGATCGCCCTCGCGATGACGAGCCGCTGCTGCTGACCGCCCGAAAGTCCGGTGCCCGGCTCTTTGAGCCGGTCCTTGACCTCTTCCCAGAGCGCAGCCTTTTTGAGGCTTCCTTCGACAATCGCGTCAAGCTCGCCGCGTGACGCGGCAAGGCCGTGAATGCGCGGACCGTAGGCGACATTTTCATAGATCGACTTCGGGAACGGATTGGGCTTCTGAAAGACCATGCCGACGCGCGCCCGAAGCAGCACGGGATCAACGCCCTTCGCGTAGATGTCGGCCCCGTCCATCAGGACCGAGCCCGAGACCCGCGCGCCCGGGATGGTGTCGTTCATGCGGTTGAAGACGCGAAGGAATGTCGACTTGCCGCAGCCCGAAGGGCCGATCAGCGCGGTGACGCCGGCGTCCGGCACGTCCATGTCGACGCCGTGAAGCGCTTCCTTGGCGCCGTAATGCACGCGAACGCCGCGGCAGACGAACTTCGCCTTCTCCTCCGCCTTAGCTGCAGCAAGGTCAATCACAGCGCCTCCGACTGCGGCCGCTTCGCTGAATTTGCGGCCGACATCAAGTTTCAGAGCGGTATCGTTCACCACCGTTTCTCCAGTCTCTGGCGCAGGAATATCGCGGCCGCATTCATCGCGCCAAGCACGATGAGGAGCACGAGGATCGCCGCCGAGGCTCGCTCCGCCCAGGCGCGCTCCGGGCTGTCCGACCATAGGAATATCTGCACAGGCAGCGCCGAAGCGGGCTCGGTCAGCGACGAGGGAATTTCCGTCACGAATGCGACCATGCCGATCATCAACAGCGGCGCCGTCTCGCCGAGCGCGCGCGCCATGCCGATGATGACGCCGGTAAGGATCCCGGGCGCCGCGAGCGGCAGCTTGTGATGAAAGACCGCCTGCACGGGAGAAGCCCCGACGCTCAGCGCTGCGGCCGCGATGCTCGGCGGAACCGCGGCAAGCGCTGAACGCGCGGCGATAATGATCGTCGGCAGCGTCATTAGAGCGAGAACGAAGCCGCCGACGAGCGGCGCCGATCGCGGCAGTCCGAAGAAACTCAGAAACACCGCAAGACCGAGGAGGCCGAAAACGATCGACGGAACCGCGGCGAGATTGTTGATGTTGATTTCGATGATGTCGGTGATGCGGTTCTTGGGCGCGAACTCCTCAAGATAAAGCGCCGCCGCAATGCCGATCGGCGCCGCCAACATCAGCGCGACCGCGAGCGCCATCGCCGACCCGACGACGGCGCTTGCAATGCCGGCAAGCTCAGGGTCCCGGCTGTCAGTCGCGGTGAAGAACGTCGCGTTAAAGCGCGCCTTGATTTCGCCGGATGCGCGGAGCGCATCGATCCAGGCGATCTGCCGATCGGAAACCGGACGGAGCGTCGCGTCGACTTTCCGGTCAATTCGGCCCTTCAAGAGCTGGTCGACGACGTCCGACACGGGCGCCGTGATCCGAACCGTCGTCCCGACAAGCGCCGGATCATCGCGCACCATCCGCCGCAGACGGTCGGTCGCGCCCGCGACCGAGATCAGCGCGAAGAGCTCGCGCCTCTCGTCGCGGCCCGTCGCCTCGGGAAAGCGCCCGTAGATCGCCGACTGGAGGATCGGGCGAAAGCTCGCTTTTTGAAGTTCCGCCGGATCGCGCGCGCCGGTCGGGTCCAGCTTTGACGGGTCGAGGGCGACGTCAAGCGTAATCACATGCTGGTAAAATGCGGTCGCGCCGGAACCGACAAGGGTCACGAGGAGCCAGCCGAGCATGGCGACGGCGGCGACGACCGCCGCCATCGATGCGGTTCGAAACGCCGCCTCCCCGCGGCGCCGTCGGGCGATGCGCGCAAGAGCCGCGCGGTCGGCGAGCGGACGCGCATCGGTCATTCGTAACGATCCCGGTAGCTGCGCACGACGATGAGCGCGATGACGTTCAATATGAGCGTGACGACGAACAGCGTGATGCCGAGCGTAAAGGCGGAAAGCGTTTTCGGACTGTCGAACTCCTGATCGCCGGTCAGGACGGCGACGATCTGAACCGTCACCGTCGTCATCGCCTCGAACGGATTGGCGCTCAGATTGGCGGCGCGGCCCGCCGCCATCACGACGATCATCGTTTCGCCGATGGCGCGGCTGACGCCGAGAAGAAAGGCGCCGACGATTCCGGGAAGCGCCGCCGGAAACACGACCCGCAAGAGCGTTTCCGATTTCGTCGCGCCGAGCGCATAGGCGCCGTCGCGCAGGCTTTGCGGGACGGCGTTGATGACGTCGTCGGAGAGCGACGAGATGAAGGGAATGATCATGATGCCCATCACCGCGCCGGCCGCGACGGCGCTTTGCGTCGGAACCGCGAAACCCATCGCCTCGGCGAAGCCGCGTATGGCGGGCCCGACTGTCAAGAGGGCGAAATAGCCGTAAACGACCGTCGGCACGCCAGCGAGGAGTTCGACCGCCGGCTTGACGGCGGCGCGCATCCGCGCCGGCGCGTATTCGGCAAGATAGAAGGCGATCATGAGGCCGATTGGCAGCGCGACAAGCATGGCGACGCCGGTGATCATCAGCGTGCCAAGGAAAACCGGGACGGCGCCGAACGCCCCGGACTGGCCGGCCTGGTCCTCGCGCATCGCCGTCTGCGGCGACCATTGGAGGCCGGTCAGGAAATCAAGCGGCGGCACCTGCGCGAAAAACCGCAGGCTCTCGAAAATCAGCGAGAGGAAGATCCCAAGCGTCGTCAAGACGGCGACGCCCGAGCAGATTGCGAGGACCGCCTTGACGATCGTCTAGACATGAACGCGCGCGCGGAAATCCGGCCGCGCGGCGCGGAGGGCGATGAGCCCCTCGACGCCGGCCGCCGTGAGCGCGCTTGCGGCGGCCAACAGGAGTCCGCCGCCGAGCGCCGAAACCGCCAGCGCCGCGACCGTCGAAGCGCCGGCGACAAGCGAAGCGGCGAACGCTCCGTGGTAATTGGGCCGCGAATGGGTTGCGACCGATCGCGCCCCGGTCAGCGAATTCCCGGCCAGCGTCAGGATGCGGCGTCGCGACAGAACGAAGGCGGCTGCGGTCGCGGCAGCTATCAGGGCCGAGATCGCCGTAATGCTCTGGCCGTCCGACACTGACAGCGTCTCCCTGCGCGCGTTGGGCGGAAGCGGCGCCAACC
>JACADX010000286.1 GCA_013389125.1 Parvularculaceae bacterium
GGAGAACGGCGTGAGGATGCTGATCGATCGCATCGGTCAACAGCCCGCCCTGATCGAAGCCGACATAACCCGGCGGCGCGCCGATAAGGCGCGAAACCGTGTGACGCTCCATATACTCGGACATGTCAAAACGGATGAGTTCGACGCCAAGAATGAACGCAAGCTGCTTTGCGACTTCGGTCTTGCCGACGCCGGTCGGACCGGAAAAAAGATAGCTGCCGATCGGCTTGTTCGGCTCACGAAGGCCCGCGCGCGAAAGCTTGATCGCAGCGGCGAGCTGTTCGATGGCGCTGTCCTGGCCGAACACGACGCGACGCAGATCCGCGCTCAAATTCTTCAGCCGCTCAGTGTCGCTTTTCGACACCGACTTCGGCGGAATGCGCGCCATCTTGGCGACGATCTCTTCAATGTCCTCGACGTCGATGACCTTCTTTCGCTTATCCACGGGAAAAAGCATTTGCCGCGCGCCGGCCTCGTCAATCACATCGATCGCCTTGTCAGGGAGCTTCCTGTCCGTCATGTACTTTGAGGACAGGTCGGCGGCCGCCTTTATCGCGTCGGGCGTGTATTGAACGCGATGATGCTCTTCAAAATACGGCTTGAGGCCCGCCAGAATCTTGATCGTATCCTCAAGAGTCGGCTCCGTGACGTCGATCTTCTGAAACCGCCTGGCGAGGGCGCGGTCCTTCTCGAAATGTTGGCGATATTCCTTGTAGGTCGTCGAGCCCATGCACCGCAGCGCGCCCGACTGGAGAGCCGGCTTCAAGAGGTTGGAGGCGTCCATTGCGCCTCCGGACGTCGCGCCTGCGCCGATGACCGTGTGAATTTCATCGATGAAGAGAATGGCGTCTTCATGGTCTTCAAGCTCTTTGAGGACCGACTTGATGCGCTCTTCAAAATCGCCGCGATAGCGCGTGCCGGCGAGCAAGGCGCCCATGTCGAGCGCGAAGATCGTCGCGTTTTCGAGCACTTCGGGCACTTCGCCGTCGACGATTTTTCGCGCCAATCCCTCGGCGATCGCGGTCTTGCCGACGCCCGGATCGCCGACGAGCAAGGGATTGTTCTTCCGGCGCCGGCAAAGGACCTGGATGGAGCGCTCAATTTCCGCGCCGCGGCCGATCAAGGGGTCGATCTTTCCCTTCCTCGCCTTCGCGTTGAGATCAACGCAATAAGCGGCAAGCGCGCTCTCGTTCTTTCCGCCTTGCCCCTCCGCGTCGTCGTGAACGCCGCGCGGCGCGCGCGGCTGGTTTTCTCCGGGTCTTTTCGCCAGTCCATGCGCGATGTAGTTCACCGCGTCAAAGCGGGTCATGTCCTGCTGCTGCAGGAAATGCGCGGCGTGCGATTCGCGCTCCGCGAACAGGGCGACGAGCACGTTCGCGCCGGTCACCTCCTCCCGCCCCGACGATTGCACATGAATGACGGCGCGCTGAATGACGCGCTGAAAACTGGCGGTGGGCTTCGCCTTCTCCTCCCCGTCAGTCTTGAGGTTCGAAAGGTCGTTTTCGATGAACTCGTAGAGATTGCGCCGCAGGGCCTCGAGATCGACATTGCACGCCCGCATGACGGCCGCGGCGTCCTGATCCGTCGTTAGCGCGAGAAGCAGATGCTCAAGAGTTGCGAGTTCGTGGCCGCGCTCGGTCGCGATTCCGATCGCCCGGTGAAGCGACTCGTCAAGATTTCTGCTGAACGACGCCAACCTATTCCCTTTCCATCGTGCACTGAAGCGGATGCTGGTGGCGGCGGGAAATCTCCATCACCTGCGCGACCTTCGTCTCGGCGACTTCATACGTATAGACGCCGCAGACGCCGACGCCATTCTGGTGCACATGCAACATGATGAGACGGGCGTCTTCCGGGTCCTTGTTGAATACGACCTGAAGCAGCCAGACGACGAACTCCTGCGGCGTGTAGTCGTCGTTGAGCAGAAGGACCTTGTAGAGGGACGGCCGCTTCGTCTTCGGCGCGGTTTTTGAGACGACGCCGACGCCGAAACCCGGTCCCTGATTGTTATCGTCCTCTCTCGACATTCAAGCCCAGTCCTTAACCGCCTTTGCGGAGCGAATCCGCCGCACCCCCGATTAAGTATGTATTGGAATTCGGTTGAAAAGAAGGAAATTGAATCGCCCAAGCGGCGGCGCCGGGAATTGAACGAAAAACGCCCGGGCTTTCCGCCCGGGCGTCAGGAATGCAGTGCCGCAGTCTCGCGGCGGCGCCGCTTAGGCGCGGTAGGACTGAACGAGTTCGACAAACTCGCCATAGCGCTTCGAAAGCGGGTCGGTCGCTTCCTTGGCGACGCCGGTCCAGTGGTCGGCGAGTTTTGACACCTGCCCGACGTTCTTTTCGAAACTGGTCCGGAAAAACTCATTTTGAAGCTCAATCGCTTCCTGGACGCTCTTGGTGGCCGCCGCCGCCTTCGCCGTCGCAACGCCTTCCTCGAACTGCTCCTTTACGAAGCTGACCTGGCTCGACGCGGCCTTCTCAAAGCCCTTGGCAAGCACGCCAGCCGAGGCCATCAGCGCTTCGACAGAACCGCGCTGGAAGTCCGCCCAGGAACTCATGCCTTTGGCGAATTTCTCATAACCTTCCTTATAGGCGTCCGGGCTGAAGGACGTCAGCGTCTCAAAAGCTTCCGTCGCAGCGCCCTCAATCGTCGTCTTCTTTGCGGCCATAGGTGTCTCCCTTGCATATGTTGAAGAACGGGGGGATTCCCACGCCGTTCATTGTGCAGCGCAACATAAGGTCGAAAACGCAAGGCGTCAAGGGGAAAATTGTGCAGTGCAACATGGCATTTCCCAGCCTCCGACCGCAAATGACCGCATTTTAATGTTAACTCCTTGTTTACCTGTACACGCGACGATTTGGTCTCCGCCGCATGCAACTTTTTGGGGGCGGCATGCGCCTTGCTGCTATCCAGGCAGGCAGGCGTTGTTGACACAGATGGGTTGGAAGATTCTCGGCGGCGGCTTCAGGAATTTAGTTGCAGACCGCCTGTAATTTGGTGAGGCTGATCAAATGGCGGCTCGGTTGCGTTGCGTTGCAGCAATATTGACAGTCCTGGTTGCGTCGATCGCTGCGACGCCAGACGCGCTTGCGGCGAGGAAAAAAACGCGATCTGCGGCCGTCCCAAAATACGCCGCCCTTATCGTACACGCCGATTCCGGGAGTGTTCTCTTCGAGCGCTACCCAGACGCGAAACGCTACCCGGCGTCACTGACCAAGATGATGACGCTCGATCTCCTCTTTGACGAGCTGGAGGCCGGGCGCCTCACGCTCGAAAGCGAGCTTTCGGTTTCCGCTCAAGCAGCAGGTCAGCCGCCGTCGAAACTCGGCCTTGCGGCCGGCGCGAAGATCGACGTCGAGTCGGCGATCAAAGCGCTGATCGTCAAGTCTGCGAATGACGTTGCAGTGGTGGTCGCTGAGAACATTTCAGGTTCGGAATGGAAATTCGCGCAGGCGATGACAACGAAAGCCCGCGCGCTCGGCATGATGAACACGACGTTCAAGAATGCGTCGGGCCTGCCGAATTCGAAACAGATGACGACGGCGCGCGACCTTGCGACGCTTTCCCGACATCTCGTCAATGAGCATGCGGAGTATTTTCATTATTTCAACACGCAGGAATTCGCCTGGAACGGGCGCACTTACCGGACCCACAATTCGCTGGTCCGGACATTCGAGGGCGCTGACGGGCTGAAGACGGGATACACGCAGCGCTCGGGCTTCAACCTCGCATCGACAGCGGAGCGCAATGGCGTCCGGCTCGTCGGCGTCGTCCTCGGCGGTCGCTCGGTGCGCACCCGCGACGCGCACATGAAAGAACTTTTGACGACGGCGTTTGCGGATCTCGCTTCGAAGCCGACGCTGATCGCGGCGCTTTACCGTGAAACGCCGACGCCGCGCCTCAAACCGACTCTCGTCGCGGCGCTTGAGCGGGAAAACGCCGTGCCGACCGTCGCCGGCAGCGAAGAGCTTCGCCGCGAACTGACAATTGCTGCGGCCTCGTTCGGTCCGGTTGGACCGCGAGCAAGCGTTTCGAGCGATCAGCTCGGCGCCTTGATCGCCGCGGCGGACAGCGACGACTTTAACGAATATGAGCGCGTCCGCCTTTCAGCGCTCGCGCCCGGCGACGATTTCCACGGCGAGGGCGATTTCGACGATCTCAGCCATTGGAGCGTGCAGATCGGCGCCTATACGACAAAGGATATGGCGCAGCAGGAGCTTGAAGCGACGGCGATCGCCGCCGGACTTGCGGATCGCTCGCGCAGCGTCGCGCCGATGCCGAAAGGCGACGGTTCGATCCTTTACCGCGCGCGATTCACGAACCTGACGGAGGCCGACGCCGCCGCCGCCTGCGACAAGATCCGGGCTGCGCAACTTAACTGCTTTGCGCTGCAGGAAGCCGCCGCTCAGTAAGCCTCCGGAGGGGACCGGGCCTTGCAGGGCGCGGGGCAAGCGCGTTCCTTTGGTCTGAGCGGGAGGAGCCCTTTGGTAGTCGCGGTTTCCAGCGGCGCGGATACGCGATTTGGCGGCGATGAACGCCGGGCGGCCTGGTCGAATTCGATCAGAAGTTTCGCGATTCTCGCCCTCGGATTGATCGCCCTATTCGCCGGAACCGCGGCATCCATGGCGTCGATCTGGCTGACGTCCTCGGTTTACCATCACGGTCTCTTCGTCGCCCCATTAGCGCTCTGGCTGATTTTGCAGGCGCGGGATTGGCGCGATCTTTCGCCGCAACAGGACATCGCCGGCGTGTTGCCGGTCGCGGCGGCAGGTTTCCTCTGGCTGTTCGGCAGAGCGGCGAATATCGACGCGATCGGCCATGCAGCGCTCGTCGCCGCTTTGGTCGGCGCGGTGATCGTCGCATTCGGGCGGGAGATTGCGGCACGGTGGGCGCTCCCGCTCTGCATCCTGTTCTTTATGGCGCCCTTCGGCGAGGAACTGACCCCGATCCTTCAATATTGGACGTCTGTCGTCGCCGCGACGGCGCTTTCGGCGACCGGGGTCGAGACGGCGCGCGACGGTTTCATGCTGACGACCGCCGCCGGTCGGTTTGAAGTCGCCCCCTCCTGCTCCGGACTGCGTTTCCTCCTTGCGTCCGCGCTGATCGCCTCCGCCGTGTCGTATCTGGGGTTCCGGCGGTGGCGCAAAAGCTTGGCGTTCATCGCCGCAGCGCTAGGCGCCGCATTGGTCGCGAACTGGCTTCGCGCATATCTCATCGTCTTCGCGGCGACGGCGACTGAACGGCGCCTCGGCGTCGGGCCGGAGCATGTCGCGCTTGGCTGGATCCTTTATGGCGGGCTTATCGTCGGCCTCGTGATGATCGCCCGGACGTCAGCCGACCACCCATCGCCTGTCGCTGCGAGACCCGCCAGGCAATTTCGGCGAGAGAGCAAGTTCGCAATGCCCGCTGCGTTCCTCTGCGCGATTGCCGCAATTGTGTGGGACGTCGCCGTCATTTCAAGGACAGCGGAAAGCGCCTCCTCCGCGACGCTCCCGACAATTGAGGCCGCCGGATTTACCGCGACGACCGATGCGCCCGTTTGGCGGCCATTTGCGCCGAACGCCGATCGGCTCAAGATTGCGGGATATCGATCGGAAAACGCGCGCGTGACGGTTTCGATGGCCTTTTTCACCCACGACCGGCCCGGGGCTGAGATCGCGTCTTACGACGTGCGCGCGGCTGACGGAGAGAATTGGCGGCGGATCGCGATCGCTCCGGGCCGACCGCGCGTTGAGACACTCGAAGATGTCCGTGGCCGGAAGATCGACGTTGCAACTCTTTATTGGCTTGGCGACCGCGTCTATTCGAGCCCGGCGGCGGTGAAATTCGACATCGCCGTCAATCGCTTTTTCGGGCGCGCCGCAAGCGGCGGCGCGCTTTTTGTCGGGGCGCTGCACGCCGAGAACGTCGCGCCGCGCGCGGCGGTGAGATCATTCCTTGCAGGCGCAGACGAGCCCTGGCGGCGACCTCGTCCGCCAAGCGCTGAATAATCGGCGAGACAATGTGCGGCATTGCCGGCATTATCGATCTCGTCGGAGCGCGCGACATCGACATTCGGGTCCTGAAGCGCATGACCGACGCGCTTGCGCATCGCGGCCCGGACGGCGAAGGCTTTTTCACCGAGCCTGGAATTGCGCTCGGCCATCGCCGGCTCGCGATCATCGACATCGCCGGCGGCGTCCAGCCTTTCAAGACCATGGACGGCGGCGGCGTCCTCATCACCAATGGCGAGATTTACAATTTCCGCGATCTCAAGCGGCAGCTTGAGGACGATCGCCTGCGCTTTCGAACGACTTCCGATACGGAAGTGATGGCGGAAGGGCTCAATCTTCACGGGCAAGACTTCATCGAGCAATTGCGGGGCATGTACGCCTTCGCCTTCTGGAGCCGGCGCGAGCGCACGCTCATCCTTGGGCGAGATCGCCTCGGCGAGCGGCCGCTTTATTACGCGCAAACGCCCGACGGGTTTCTCCTGTTCGCCTCGGAAATCGGCGCAATCCGCGCTTCCGGTCTCGCGCCGCTCCGACGCCGTCTCGATGCGCTCAGTGATTACTTTCTCTTCGGATATGTGCCGGATCCGAAGTCGATTTACGAAGGGGTATTGAAGCTCCCGCCGGCGTCGACGCTGACCGTCAGAAACGGCGCCGAGCCGATATTGCGGCGCTATTGGCGTCCTGAATTCAATGTCGACCGGAAAATTTCGTTTGAGGACGCGAAGTCGACGCTGATCGGCCTGATTGACGATGCCGTCATCGCGCAGATGGTCGCCGACGTTCCGCTCGGCGCGTTTCTCTCCGGCGGCGTTGACTCCTCAACGATTGTCGCCGCGATGGCGGAAAGCGGCGCGACGCCGACAACCTGCACGATCGGTTTCGACAATGCCGCGCATGACGAGCGCGCCTTCGCGCGCCAAATCGCGGAGCGCTACCGGACGAAGCATCATGAAGACGTCGTGAGCGTCGATGCTGCAGCGCTCATCGACAAGATCGCGGGCGTTTACGGCGAACCCTTCGCCGATCCGTCGGCGCTGCCGACATATGAGGTCAGCGCGACGGCCCGAAAACATGTGAAAGTGGCGCTTTCCGGCGATGGCGGCGACGAAATCTTCGGCGGTTACCGGCGCTACCCGTTCTTCGCGCGCGAAGAAAGCGTGCGCCGGCTCGCGCCGCTCCCGCTCCGGCGCGCATTGTTCGGCGCAGCGGGCGCCATCTATCCGAAGCTTGACTGGGCGCCGCGCGCGATGCGGATGAAGACCACGCTGCAAGCGCTCGGCGAAGACTCGATTTCGGCCTATTCGCGATCGGTGTCGGCGATCTTGCCGGACCGGCTCTCGCGCATGTTGTCCGCAGATTTCGTCGACGCGACGAAGCGCTACGATCGCTTGTCGCCGGTTCGCGACGCCGCGGGCGCGGACCCGCTTGACCCGATCAGCCTCGCCCAGAAGATCGACATCGAAACCTGGCTTCCCGGTCGAATGCTGACCAAGGTCGATCGCGCGGCGCTGGCGCATGGGCTTGAGGTTCGAGCCCCGCTGCTCGACCACCGCCTGGTTGAGTGGGCATTGTCGCTGCCGCCGCAGTTTCGCTGCGCAAACGGCGTCGGCAAGCGCATCCTAAAATGCGCCATGGAAAAGCGCCTCGGCGCCGCGACGCTCCATCGCAGGAAGCAGGGTTTCAGTCCGCCGGTCGCCGAATGGCTTCGCACCGAGGGCGGCCCAGTCGACCGCCTCCATCAATCGGATGCGTGGAAGCGTTCTGGCTGCCTTGACAGCGACGCGATCGCGCGGATGATCGCGGACCACCGGCGCCGGATCAGCGATTATTCGCAGGAACTCTGGTCGGTGATCATGTTCGACGCATTCTTGCGTCGCGAGCCTGTTTGACCGCCTTGGCGATGGCGCGCGCGCGCGTCCGAACGCTCGGGCGCGTCATGACGATCGTCTCCAGCAACTCGCCCTGTTCGCCGAGGCGGCGCTTGTAATCCGAATCGCCGCCCATGAGGTCGTACGCCCAGAAACCGTCCTCGCGATATTTTTCGGCGGCGAGCGCGTGGCAAACATATCCGGGCGCGAGTTGATTGTCGGCCTCGTACTTGAATCCGCTTTGGTAATTGTAGACGCGCTCGCCGGCGATGAAGTTATATAGGACGCCGATCGTCTCTTCGCCGACGATCAGGCGCAAGAGGTCCACGGAATCGGGACTGCGCTCGATCAGGCGCCCGTGAAAATCAGCGAAGGCGGCATCGTGAAAGGCGCCGTTAAGGCCCCTGCGCGACCACGTCTCGGCGTGAAGGCGCATCAGCTCGGTCCAAGCGATCGCCCTTTCCGGCTCGGTTTGAGCGCGAAGGACAGACACGGCGCCCCGCTCCTCGTAACGTCTGATCGATCGCCTGATTTTCGCGCGAAGCGATGAAGTAAAGCCCTCCATCACCGTGTGGAGGCCCGGTCGGCGAAGATTGATGTTGTAGGTCGGCTGCAAGAGCAGCGACCGCACGCTGAACTTGCGGCGTTCCGCAATTTCGTCAACGGCGAGCAC
>JACADX010000033.1 GCA_013389125.1 Parvularculaceae bacterium
CGCTGATGGCGGGCCTTCTCGACATTGTTCCGCCGCAGGCGCGCGCCAATTTTCTCGCGGCGCCGGGTTTTGAAACGCAACTCGCCCAGCTGTTGAATGCCGGCGCACTTGCGAACGGATGGCTGATTACGGGTGGCGAGGGGGCCGGAAAGGCGACGCTCGCTTACCGGCTCGCCCGCGCGCTCCTCTGGCGACAAAGACCGCTGGATGCCGAAACCCTCGACGTGCCTGAGTCCGCACCTGAATTCGCCCTCGTCGCATCCGGGGGACATCCTGATCTGTTTGTCGCCGCGCGACGCTTCGACGACAAGAAAGAGCGATACGCCACGGAAATCACAGTAGAAACGATTCGAGAGCTCAACCAGTTTCTCAGCTACACGGCGTCGATGGGCGGATGGCGGGTCGCGATCATCGATTCGGCGGAAGATCTTAATCGGAATTCGGCCAACGCCTTGTTGAAGGTGCTTGAAGAGCCGCCCGCCCGGGCGGCTCTGTTCGTGCTTTCTTCGGCGCCTGGGCGTCTGCCTGCGACCGTCCGCTCGAGATGCCGGCGCATCGATCTGCGACCCCTTCCGAACGAGACGATCGCCGTGTTTCTTGAAAGCGAAGGCGTCGTCGAAGGCGGGGACGCGCGAAAGCTCGCCAGCGTCGCCGGCGGGCGGCCCGGATTTGCGCTGGCATTGGCGCTCGGCGACGGCGCCGCCGCCATCGACGCAGTTGGCGATTTCTGGGCTGCCGCGGCGAAGGATGGCGATGTCGGAATTGTCGCCTCGCGACTTGCGGCAAAGGAGGAAGAAGGCGCCTTCGCCCTTTTCCGGACCCTGTTGAACGCGCGTCTTGCCGCCGAAGCGAAATCGCTCGCGGTCCGCGGCCATCCGAAAGCTAGCGCCTTCGTCGACCTTCATGAGCGGCTCAACGCTCTTTTCCGGCGCGCCGAGGCAGTCAATCTCGATCGATACCAAATTCTCCTCGCCGCCGGCCGCGCTTTCGGCGCGGCGATCAAATGACCGCCGATGCTGGTCGACAGTCACGTCAACCTGCATCATGAAAAGTTCGCCGGGGAGGTCGACCGGATCATCGCCGACGCGCGCGCCGCCGGCGTCAGCGCCATGCTTACAATCTCGGACAAGATTTCATCATCTGACGCGATCCGCGCAATCGCTTCCCGATATGAGTGCGTCTGGCGTTCCGTCGGCGCCCATCCGCACTACGCAAGCGATCATCTTGATGTCACCTCCCAAACGCTCGCATCGCTCGCTGTTGAGGAGGACGTCATCGGAATCGGCGAATGCGGCCTCGACTTTCATTACGAGTTCTCGCCGCGCGAAGCGCAGCAACGAGTGTTTGCAGCGCATATTGAGGCGGCGCAGGCGACCGGCCTGCCGCTCATCATCCATGCGCGCGAGGCTGACGACACGATGGGCTCAATGCTGGCGGCCGCCATGGGCAAGCGGCCGTTCGCGCCGCTGCTGCATTGCTACACAGGCTCCCTGCGTCTCGCTGAAGAGGTCGTCGGCATGGGAGGTTATGTCTCATTCTCGGGCATCATCACGTTCAAGAACGCCGATGCGGTGCGGGCCGTCGCGGCAAGAATGCCGCATGACCGCATCATCATCGAGACGGATTGTCCATATCTTGCGCCGGTTCCGCACCGCGGACGGCGTTGCGAGCCGGCGCACCTCGTCCATGTGGCGGACAAGCTTGCCGAGATTCTCGATCGGCCACGCAGCGAAATTGACGACATGACAACCGGAAATTTCTTCAAACTGTTCAAACGCGCGCGCCGTCCGGGAGAGAATTCGTGAGCGGATCATCAGGCGAGGGGCGATTACGGGCGACGATCCTCGGCTGCGGCTCATCCGGGGGAGTGCCGAGGCTCGGCGGCCCGGACGGGCGCGGCGATTGGGGGACATGCGATCCCGCAGAACAGAAGAACCGTCGACTTCGCTGCTCCCTCTTGGTTGAGCGCTCGCATCCGGCGGAAAACTTTGCGCCCCAATCCGCGACGACTGCAATCATTGACACGTCGCCGGACTTTCGCGCCCAAATGCTCGCCGCCGGCGTTGAACATGTTGACGGCGTGCTTTTCACTCATGATCACGCCGACCAGACGCATGGGATAGACGACCTCAGGGCGTTTGCAATCCGTCGCGGAAAGCGCGTTCCCGTATGGGTCGACCGCGCGACCGCCGGACGAATTGTCGACCGCTTCCGCTATTGCTTCGAACAGGCGGAAGGCAGCTGGTATCCCGCAATCCTCGAAGAGCGCTCGATGCCTCCATACGGACAATCATTTGAGGTGTCGGGACCAGGCGGCCCGATTTCATTCACGCCGTTCCTCCAACAGCACGGACAGGTTTCTTCGCTCGGTTTCAGGATTGGCGATCTTGCGTACTCAAGCGACGTCAATGCGCTTCCGGACGACAGCTTCGACATGCTTGCCGGCGTTAAAATTTGGATTGTCGACGCCCTTCAGATTGCTCCGCACGGCACGCACGCAAACCTCGAAACGACCCTTCGCTGGATCCGCCAGGTGAAGCCTGAGCGCGCAATTCTGACCAATCTTCATATCACGATGGACTATCAGACCCTCCGGACGACGCTTCCGAAAGGCGTCGAGCCGGGGTTTGACGGTCTCCGCATAGCGATTTGACGCAATTTACCGCGACGCTAACCATGCGGCCTTCAAATAGCCGATTGTGTGAGCGAACGGGACGCCAATCGCCGGCGGCAACAAGACCACCGTTAACAGGACGCGCTGCAAAGTCAGGCTGATCAATTTCAGCGATCATATCGTCGAGGGATTTGTGTTTCTGGACTATGGCCAGCGCCTCTCGGATCTTCTTAAAGACGAACGGGCGTTCCTTCCGCTTGAGATCGAGGAGGGCGAAGTCAAGGTCGTCTCCAAAAGGTCCATCATGGAAGTCGAGATCC
>JACADX010000287.1 GCA_013389125.1 Parvularculaceae bacterium
CCTCGAAGGGGAGTTCAAGCTGACCGGCGAATATTCCCTCCTCGCGCGACATTTTGGGGGGTTTCGAGGCCGCATATTTCTTCAAGATCTGATCGGCGATTTCCTCCGCAGCCGCCGCGCGCCAGAAAAGCTCTGAACGCGCGCGTTCGCTTGACGCCCGCCTGACGCCGCCGGTCACGATGTTGGCGATCGAAAGGAGAAGGAAGGCGAGCGTCGCGACGAGAAGCAGCACGACGATCAGCGCCGCGCCGCGCTCTTGTCGCCTCGTGACGCTATCGGCGCGGCGTGCCGGCATCACCCGTTCACCCAGAACAGCTGCTCGAGCTCGCCGAAGCGCTCGGTCGTCAGAAGGAGGCGCACCGCGTCCGGCGGCCCTTCCCCGCCCGGCGCCGGCCAAAGCTCCGCCCAATTGAGCCGGCCGCCGACTTCTCCGGCGTAAAATCCGACGCTCACGGACGAGACGCCGGCGATGAGCGTGCGATCGCTCCTCGGCTGGCCCCTCGCGTCGTCAAGATAGGGCCGGACCCGACGCACCAGCCTGTCGCCGATCAAGAGATACTCGACCGCCTGCAGGGTTGAGCGCGGCGCCTTGTCGTCGGGATTGGCCCAGCCGCGCCGCACGAACGCCATCAGCGCCTGTTCGCCGTCAACAGGCTTGCGGAACGAAAGCCCGTCGCCGCCGAGAAAGGCCGCGGGATAGGCGAAGCCGAACTCGTCGCGGACGACGCGCGGCGCGACCTGCGCAAGGTCCTGTTTCAGGACGAGGCGCGCGATCTGCATGTCGCGGATCGCCTTGTCGCTTTCTTCAAGCTGGCTGCGCCCTTCGACCGTAAGGCGCAGAGCGTAGACGCTCGCGCCGGAGATCATCGCGAAGATGAGGAGCGCTATCAAAAGCTCCGGAAGCGTCAGGCCCTGTTGTCCCTTGCGCATCACTCGACGGGCCTTAGCGTATCGACGCGCGCGAGCGCCTGCTCGTCGTCTGCGCGCGTGACGGAAATTTCGACGCGGAGAAGGTCCTCGCCGGCTTCGGTGACAAGGCTCTTTGCGACCCACTTCCGACCCGCAGCCTCGACGTCAATCGCCTCTTCCCCCTGATCGGGCGGCGCGGCGCGAAGCAGCATCTCGGCCGCGCGATTGTCGGCGATGATCGAGGCGATGAGCCGCTCCTGTTCGAGCGCGGCGAAGCGGCTGCTTTGCGCGACCATCGCATAGGCGGCGAGAACGACGCCCGCGAGGATGGCGAGCGCAACGAGCGTCTCGATGAGCGTCAGCCCTTCTTGCGCGCGCTTAGGCATCCGCGTTAACGGCAATGCCGCCGCCCTCGTCGACCGTGACGACAAATGCGCCGTCCGCGCTTGAGAAGCGGACGGAGAACGCGGTCTGAACCCCTAAGGGATCGAGCGCAATTTCGGTTTTCTCCTTGTCATCGCCCTCTTCCGCCGCGTCGGGGCGCTCCTCGCCGCCGAGCGCGCGCGCATTGTCGTAGGCGGCGTCTTTGATCTCGACCTTCGCCAGCGACCCCTTGTCGAAGTCGCGCCGGCCGAAAATGCGGTCGTCGTCAAGCGGCGTCCATTCGCCGGCCTGCATCCGCTCGAACTGATAGCCTTTGGCGTCGATCGAAATCCGCATGACGCCTCCCGTCGCGATCGCCTCATCCATCGCGAGCGCAAGGCGCGCGGCGAAGCGCTCCGCATCCTCCTTCACTTTCGGCCGCGAGGGCGGCGCGTTCAAGAGCACGACCGACGAAGCAAGCGCCAGGATAACGATGACGACGAGGAGCTCGACGAGCGTGAGGCCGCGCTCTCTCGGGCGCTCTATTTGTCTTCCGACCAATTGACGATATCCGCGTTGACGCCTTCGCCGCCCTCTTCGCCATCCGCGCCGTATGAGAAAATGTCGATGGTCCCGTGTTCGCCCGGCTGACGGTACTGATACGGCTTGCCCCAGGGGTCGACCGGCAGCGCGCGCAAATAGCCGCCCGGCCGGTACTGGTCGGCGCGCGGATCGCCCGCCGGCGCCGTGACGAGCGCCTCAAGCCCCTGCTCCGTCGTCGGATAGTTGAACATGTCAAGTCGGTACTGGTCGAGCGCGTTCTCGATCGCGCCGATGTCGATCTTCGCCTTGCGCGCCGCCGCGCGGTCGCGTTCGGGGAGCACATTGACAACGACCAGCGCCGAAATCAGCGCGAGGATCGACAAGACGACGAGAAGCTCGATGAGGGTAATGCCGCGCTGGCGCTTCAAGCGGCGCTTCCGGTTCAGGCCGATCATCAGACGAAACTCCTTTTTTCCTTCACATTCATCAGCTTGCCGCAAGGCTGTTCAGCCGCAGGATCGGCAACAGGATCGACACGACAATGACCATCACCGCGCCGCCCATGGCGATGATGATCGCCGGCTCCAGAAGACGCAAGGCGATCGTCGAGGCGGTGTCGAACTCCTCCTCAAGCTGGGTGGCCGACTTGTCGAGCATGACCGGCACCTGCCCCGCCCGCTCGCCGGCCGAGACCATGTGGATCATCATCGGCGGCAGCACGTTGGCGCGTTTAAGGCTCGCGGCGAGCGAGGCGCCTTCGCGGACATTGACGATCGCGCCTTCGAGCCGCTCGCGCATATAGGCGTTCGCCATCGTCCGCTGCGCGCCCCGGAGGCTGTCGAGGAGCGGCGCGCCGCCGGAAAAGAGCGTCGCCAGAGTCCGTGCGAAACGCGCCCCGTCAAGGCCGCGCAGGAGCTTTCCAAGGAGCGGAACCGCCAGGATCCGGCGGTC
>JACADX010000347.1 GCA_013389125.1 Parvularculaceae bacterium
CGCGATCCGCGTAATCGCCGGATGACAGCGTTCTCGCGTTGATCATTTTACTGACCTTCCGCCTTCAGTTCGCAAAGCGGGATCTGGCCGAGGCGCCCCGCAGACGCCATCACCCAGAAAATCTGATAGCGATCGGCGGCGCCGCTCATCGGCTGCAGCGAATAGAGTTCGCCGTTTCTGAAGAAGAGGCTGGCGACCGGCGCGAAAACCGTTTTGTGGAGCTGGCGATGCGTCCCGGCGTCGGCTTGAGGCGAGACGAAGATGCGCGGCGCAAGATTCCAGTCCATCCAGTTGGGATCGGTCCCCGCGGACGCCGCGCCCGGCAGATACTGGTAGACGGTCTCGACATCGCCGTCGCGATCGATGTCGATCGGCGCGCTTTCAAGACGCCCGTCGCCGGCGATCGCGGCCCGCGTTTTCGAGGTCCGTTCGCTGCGGCAGTCTGCGCGCTCGGCCTCGGTGAACGCCGCACGCGTCGCCGGGTTCACCCGCTCCGGCGCCTCGCACCAGCCGTCATAAAGACCTTCGGCGATGAGATCCCCTGAGCCGGCGATGTCAGCCGGCGTCCAGTCCGGCGGACGAATGGCGCCTTGCGCTTTCGCGATCGCATAAAAGCGCGCGCCTGTCGCCCGCACGCCGTTGGCGATCTGAAGAACGTCGTCGCAGACTTCCGTGTCTTTCGCGGGCATCGGCGGCGTCGCTTCCGGCGGCGCGATGAAAAGCGTCGGCTGTGCGCGCGCTGCTGGCGCCGCGGCTTCAGGGTCCGTGCTCGCGGGCGCGTCGCCCTCGGCAAAAGCCGCCGCGGCTGCGTCGCGGGCCGGCTCGGCGGACTTGGTCGCCCCGCTTTCCTGTTTCTCGTTCGAGGCG
The DNA here is from genome assembly GCA_013389125.1 of Parvularculaceae bacterium. Lineage (GTDB taxonomy): Bacteria > Pseudomonadota > Alphaproteobacteria > Caulobacterales > Parvularculaceae > Amphiplicatus. The sequence continues at coordinate 868 of JACADX010000347.1, forward strand.
CCGCATCCGACGGCCAGGAACGCCAATCCGGCGAGAACTACACGCCTGCCCACACCTGCCTCCCAAAGGGCGAAAACGCCCATTGCGAGGCGTAACCATAGCGGCGAAATTTGCGGAAATGTGGCGCGGCAGGGGCCAATGGGCTCCGCCGCCGCCACAATCTCAGATTTCCGGCGGCGGGCCGAGGGTGCGTGCGCCCGCGCTTATCCGAAGGCGAAGTCGTCGGCGTTGAGCTCGCTTACGAGCACGCCCTTGAGGATGATGGCGTCCCCGCCGCCGAAATTGATGGTCGTGTCGGTTCCGTCATCGGTCGCTGCGGCAAGGACCTCGGCGAACGTGTCGAGCGCCGTTCCGAAACTGAAGAGACGGATGACGTCGCCGGCGCCGGCGCCGGCGGCGAAATCGCGGATCGTGTCCTTGTCGCCGCCCTTGATGAAATTGATCGTGTCGTTTCCGGCGCCGCTGAAAATCACATCATTGAGATCGCCGCCATTCAGGACGTCATTGCCGGCGTCGCCATAAAGCACATCGAAACCGCCGCCGCCATTGACGCCGTCATTGTCGTCGCCGCCCGCAAGCGTGTCATTGCCTTCGCCGCCAAGGATGCTGTCGACGCCCGAACCGCCGTAGACGACGTCGCGGCCAAGGCCGCCGTCGACCGTGTCATCGCCCGAACTCGCGTCAATCGTGTCAAGGCCGGCGCCGGCAAGGACCGAGTCGCGACCGACGCCGGCGAAAATCAGGTCGTCGCCGTCGCCGCCGTCGAGCGTGTCGTTGTTATTGCCGCCTTCCAGCGTATCGCCGCCGGCAAGGCCCGTCAGGCGGTCGCTGCCATCGCCGCCGACGAGGCGATTGTCCGCGGACGATCCCGTCAGCGTGTCCGCAAGGCGCATGCCGAGAACGGACTCGATGCTGACGATCGTATCGCCCTGAGCATCTCCTCCCGACGCGACGCCCGTCGAAAGATTGACCGAAACGGGCGCGGTCGACGCCGAATAATCGGCCATGTCCACCCCGGCGGCGCCGTCGAGCGTGTCGGCGCCCGCTCCGCCCGACAAGGTGTCGTTGTCGTCATTGCCGAAGAGCCAGTCGTCGCCCGCGTTTCCGAACAACGTATCAGCGCCTTCAGCGCCTGAAACGCGATCATTGCCGTCGTCGCCCGATGCGCGATCATCGCCGGTTCCGGCGAAGAGGCGATCATCCTCCGTGCCGCCGTTCATCGTGTCGTCGCCAGGGCCCGCGTCGAGAGAATCTTTGCCGCCGCCTCCGAGAACGGAATCGCGCCCCGAGCCCGCAATGACGAGATCGTCGCCAAGGTCGCCAGAGACCGTGTCGTCGCCGGCGCCGCCATCGATCGTATCATTGTCAATGCCGCCGAGAATGTCGTCGCCGCCGTCGCCACCGAAAATCTGGTCGCTTCTCGATCCACCGAAAATTGAATCGCGTCCCGCGTCTCCGAAAAGACTGTCGGCGCCGAAGTCGCCGAATATGTAGTCATTGCCGGCGCCGCCTCGGATTGTGTCGACGCCGTCCTTGCCGACAAGCGTGTCGTCGCCGCCGGCGCCGTCGAGCGAGTCATTTCCGAAATTTCCCGCGACGCTGTCGCTGAGCGCGCCGCCTGCAAAGCTCGCGCCTGCAGGATCAAAGAGCTTTATCGTGTCGCCGTCGAGGATGAGAAAGTCCTTGTCGACATTGCGCAGCGTAATCGATGCGCCATTGGTGAAGGTGATGACTGCGTCTGCGCCCGCCTGCGTGAAGGCGCCCGAAAACCCAAGGATTGCGAGATCGAGCTTGATGGCGTCGAGCGTCGTGAAGTCGACGATAATGTCGAGGCCGGGATTGGAAATCCGGTAGAGAAATACGTCCGCTTCGGCGCCGCCGGTCAGAATGTCGTTGCCAATCCCGCCGTCGATCGTGTCGCGGCCGTCGCCGCCGCTCGCCGTATCGTCGCCGACGCCGGCGCTGATCAGATCATCGCCCGCGCCGCCGTCGAGCGCGTCATGACCGTCGTCGCCCTGAACCGTGTCGCCGCCATTGCCCCCGACGATCGTGTCATTGCCGTTTCGACCTTTCAAGAAGTCGTGACCGCTGAGCCCGTTGATCGCGTCGGCGCCGTCGCCGCCGGCAAGCGCGTCATTCTTCGTCGTGCCGGCGGTCCCGGCCGCCGAGATGAAATAAATCTGTCCGCCGCCGATCGCGACATTGGCGGACGAAACGCCGTTGAGCGTGATCGTCGAGCTGTTCTTGGAATTCGTCAGGACGACATTCGCGCCGTTCTGCGCGACGGTCCAGTCGGCGTCGTTAAACGTAGTATCGGCGAAATCGATAAAATCCCCTTTTCCGAAGTCGACGATCACGTCATTGCCGAAGGCGTCGTCGTCGACCTCGAATCGGTCGCCGCCTTGTCCGCCGTTCATGGTGTCGTTGCCGGCCGCGCCTTCGAGGACATCCGCGCCGTCGCCGCCTTTGAGGACGTCATCGCCGTCCCCGCCGACGAGGAAGTCGTTACCGGCCTCTCCTTCCGTCGAGTCATTGCCGGCGCCGCCGTCCGCCGAATCATCGCCGACGCCGCCGAAGACCGTGTCGTTTCCCGCCTCGCCGGATAGGATGTCCGTGCCGTAATTTCCGAAGAGAAGATCGGCCCCGTCGCGTCCGCCGAGGGTGTCGTCCCCGCCGATGCCGTCAATCGTGTCCGCGGTTGGGAAGCCGGCGAGGCTGTCGCTTAGGATAAGACCGGTGATCATGGGGGCTCCTGGCTCGGACGCTGAACAAGGCTGGAGCCTCTAGCCTGTCCGGCGCGGCAAATGAAGAGCCGGGCCGACCGCTGACCCCGAACGCGCGAATTTTGAGAATCACATGTCTTCGCAGAGGCCAAAGGAAAGGGCCCGCCGGTCGGGCGGGCCCTTCATGCAAGCGCCGGCCGGCGGGCGCCGACGGTCAGCCGAAAGTGAAGTCGTCGGCGTTGAGGTCGGCTACGAGAACATTTCGGAGAACGATCTGGTCGCCGCCGCCGAGATCGATCGTCGTATGCTGGCCGTTATCAGTCGCCGCGGCAAGGACCTCGGCGAAGGTGTCGAACGCTGCGCCGAAGCCGACAAGGCGCACCACGTCGCCGACGCCGGCGCCGGCCGTGAAATCCTTCACCGTATCGACGTCGTTTCCGATGTTGAAGACGATCGTGTCATTGCCGGCGTTGCCGTAAATGACGTCGTTGAGATCGCCGCCGTTGAGCGAATCGTCGCCGTCACCGCCTTCGAGAATGTCGTACTCATTGCCGCCATTCATCGTGTCGTTATCGTTACCGCCTTGCAGCGTGTCATTGCCGCCGCCGCCGTTGATCGAGTCAAAGCCCGAGCCGCCGAAGACGCTGTCGCGCTGTCCGCCGCCGTCGACCGTGTCATTGCCGGTGCCGGTGTCAATCGTGTCGTCGCCGGTATCGCCGAAAATCAGGTCGTGCTGCGCGTCGCCGAAGAGGAGGTCGTTGTCCTCGCCGCCGCGGATCGTATCGTTCTGGTTTCCGCCCTTGATCGAGTCCGACAATTCGCCGCCCTCAATCGAATCCGCGTCATCCTGGCCGAGCAGGTAATCAAAGCCCTTGCCGCCCTGGATGATGTCATCGCCTGCGGCGCCCTGGAGCGTGTCGTTGCCGTTGCCGCCGACGATCGTGTCGATGTCGTCGCCGCCGAAGATGCTGTCATTGTTGGCGCCGCCGTCGATCGAGTCCTCGCCGGCCGCGGAATCGACAGTGTCATTGCCGAGGCCGCCGGTGACGGTGTCGCGCCCCGATTGCGCAGTGACGAAGTCATCGCCGTCGCCGCCGTCGATGACGTCATTGCCGGCCCCGCCGTCAAGGTCGTCACCCCCCGAGTAGCCCTGGATGTCATCGGACTGGTCGCCGCCTTCGATGACGTCAAAGCCGTCCGAGCCGACCAGCGTGTCGGCGCCGCCTTCGCCTTTGAGGATGTTGAAGCTCCCGTCCGGCGTGACGTTTCCGGCGTCCGCGCCGTAGATCTGGTCCGCGCCGGCGCCGCCGACGAGGGAGTCGCCGGACCCGCCGCCTTCAATATAGTCGTTGTTGTCGCCGCCGTTGACCGTATCCGAGTCATCGCCGCCGAAGATTGAATCGACCCCCGTCGCACCGACGAGACTGTCGGCGCCGCCTTCGCCCTTGAGAACGTTAATGTCCGCTGCCAGGTCGGACGAGCCGGC
>JACADX010000034.1 GCA_013389125.1 Parvularculaceae bacterium
CGTGTCGAAGGCCGCCCTTTACTCTCGAGAGCAAGCCTTGAAGCCGCGCAAGGTCGAGATAGCCTCGGGCCGCATCCGCCCACGCCGCCTTGAGGAGAATGTGGTCGGGCTCGTGCTCTTTCAGCACGTCGTAGATCAGGTCCGCCGAGAACGCGACCTGCCGCCCGGTCTTCCGCTTCCCGGGATGGCGGCGGTCAATGAGGCCGGCAATGACCGCGCAGTCGCGGAAAGTGCGTTTCATCAGCACTGACTGCGCGAGCCATTCTTCAAGATCGTCGCCAAGCATGTCTTCGTCAAAGAGCGCATTCATGTCGACGCGGCTCATGTCCCGCCGCCCCCAGATCGATAGCGAATATTCCGTCGGCGTAAAGCCGAGAGGTTGAGCGCCGGCGCGCTCAAGGCGGCGCGTCAAAAGCATGCCGAGCGTTTGATGCGCGAGCCGGCCGTCAAAGGGATAGCAGACAAGAAAGTGACGACCTTCGTACGGAAACGTTTCAATGAGCAATTCGTCGATGTCGGGAATTAGAGAAACATCACGCTGGATTTCGAGCCAGTCCCGCAGCTGATCCGGCAGCGTTCGCCAGTTCGGCTCGTCATGGATCATTTGTCTGACGCGCCCGGCGAGGTAGGTCGTCAGCGGAAATTTTCCGCCGTTCCATGAAGGAATCCGGGGACTTTCGTGCGGCGCACGTCTCACATATGCATTCGACCCGTCAACGCCCTCAAATCGCAACACTTCGCCGGCAAAAACGAAGGTATCGCCCGGCGTCAGACCCTCGATATACCATTCCTCCATTGTGCCGAGCTTTCGGCCAATGCGCCGCCCTTTCATGGAGACCAATCGGACATCGTAGGACGGCGATTCAACGATCGTACCGACGTTTATGCGGTGTTGCCGGGCGACCTGAGCGTTTCGAATTCGATAAAAACCTTCCGGCGTTCTTATGATCCGACGATAGCGATCGTACCTCTTGAGCGCGTATCCGCCGGTCGCGGCGAATTCGATCGCCTTGTCGAAGGCGTCGCGCGCCAGCGACCGATAGGGCGACGCGGACGTGACCTCGGCGTAAAGATCGTCAGCTGCGAACGGATTCGAGCAGGCGACTGCAAGAATATGTTGCGCAAGGACGTCGAGCGCGCCTTCGCGAGGCTCGTCGCCGTCAAGCGCGCCCTCTTCAATCGCCTGCTTCGCGGCGAGGCACTCGAGCACTTCAAAGCGATTGCCTGGAACCAGAAGCGCCGAAGACGTCTCATCCATCCGGTGGTTTGCGCGCCCGATTCGCTGCGTCAGCCGGCTCGCCCCTTTCGGCGCGCCGACTTGGATCACAAGATCGACGTCGCCCCAGTCAATTCCGAGATCAAGCGTCGACGTGCACACGACGGCACGCAGCAAGCCGCCGGCCATCGCGGCTTCGACTTTACGGCGCTGTTCGACATTAAGGGAGCCGTGGTGCAGCGCGATCGGCAGATTGTCTTCATTCATCGCCCAGAGCGCCTGAAACGTCATCTCGGCCTGACTGCGCGTGTTGACGAAAACGAGCGACAGTCGAGAGCGCTTGATTGCGTCGTAAATCTCGCGCCAGGCATGTCGTGCGGAATGCCCGGACCATGGAATCCGCCCCTCGGCGTTCAAAACGCGGACAATCGGCTTTGCCCCTTCATCCGCGCGGATGAGCGTTGCGGGCGGATATGTCGAATTCTGCGGCGTCAAAAACGCGAGCAATTCGTCAGCATCTGGAACGGTCGCCGAAAGTCCGACGGCGCGAAGCGCAGGAGCGATTTTTCTCAGGCGCGCTAGGTTGAGAGCCAACAGGTCTCCGCGCTTGGTCGCGTGAAACGAATGAAGCTCGTCAATGACGATTGACCTTAGGCCGGCGAAATATTTCGACGCGTCGCTATGCGACAGGAGCAATGCGACCTGCTCGGGCGTCGTCAGCAACAAATCGGGCGGCGAATATTTCTGCCGCTGCCTTCGATGAGGCGGCGTATCTCCCGTCCTCGCCTCAATGCGGATTGCAAGCCGCATGTCGGCGACCGGACGCTCGAGATTTCGAGCGACATCGACAGCAAGCGCTTTGAGCGGGGAGACATAAAGCGTGTGGACGAGCCCGCTTGATCCCTTGTCCGCCAATTCGACAAGGCTGGACAAGAAACCGGCCAAGGTCTTGCCCGCGCCGGTGGGCGCGATCAATAGATGAGATTTTCCGGCGCGCGCGGCGGCAAGGCATTGAAGCTGGTGCTGTCGCGGTCGCCAATTGCGAGCCGCAAACCAGTCGGAAAAGGCGCGAGGGGGGCTGCAGGTCGCGGGGTCCACGCTGGAAAAGAGCGCGGCGCATTCTTCGCGACAAGTCCCCTGTTGCGGCGCTGCTTGCAGGGTCTAAGCATTCGAGGCAGTCTGGAGCGCGCGTCGCCGTCGCGGCAGGTCGGAGCAGAGGGGATCATGCATAAAGCGCTTGTTGCGGCATTCGCCGCCTTCTTCGCCGCATCCTTGCCTGCGGGGGGACAGAATTACGACCTATCCTCAGTTTCCGCCGCGGCGCGGCAAGTCTTTGCATCATGCGAGTCTTTGAGCCGTCGTGAGGGAGTTGCGGTTGACGTTCGAGCAGCCTGCGCCTGCCTTACGGGGTATGTCGGCGGAATAATGACGGATCGCGACTTCGAGGTCACCGCCTTCCTCCTTCGTGTCGGCGACATGACTGAAACCGGCGCATCGCCGGCGTCCATCGAAGCGGAAATAATGGCCTTTTTCGAACGCGGTTACACTGAAGACGATGTCCAACGCGTCGCGGCCGCAGTCGAAGCGGCGAGCGCGCGAGGCGATGCGGTCTGCGCACAGTTCGAACAGGCAGACTCCGTCTAAGCCAACAGGGCCGCAAGGGCCGTCTCCTCCGCCGCCGCCGCCGAACTGAGCCATGCTGTAAAACGCGCGATCTTTTTGGTCTTGGCGCGATCTTTAGGCCAGACCGTCCAGTATGCGAAGTCGGCCGGGCGGCGGCTCCTGGTCAAACAGATAAGCCGTCCTGCAATGAGATCGCGCGCCGCAAGCGCGCTCCTTGCCAGCGCA
>JACADX010000440.1 GCA_013389125.1 Parvularculaceae bacterium
GTCTCCTTCATGGCTGTTTCTCCCTGTCACGACAGGCTCTCGCGAAGAGCCGCGCCGACGCCGTCGGCGGGACGCCGCGGGAGGCCGAAGGGGAGGATGAAAGCAGGAAATCGGCCCGGCGTCACCAGCCGAATGCCTCGAAAGGGGGCCGTTCGGACGGGCCGTCGTCGCCGCATCGGACAGGAATCTCTCGCCGGCGACGCCGCCATTTCGCTTCGGCAAAAAGAAGCGGTCCGCCCGGCGGTCTGCGGAACCCCGAAAGTGCTGCCGGTCTTTCTCTAGCCGAACATGAAGTCATCCGCCGCAAGCTCGGATTTCAGGACGCCCTTGAGGATGATGACATCGCCGCCGCCGAATGCAATCGTCGTGTCGACGCCATTGTCGGTCGCGGCGGCGAGGAGTTCGGCGAAGGTGTCGAAGGCCGCGCCGAAACCGACGAGGCGGATGACGTCGCCGACCCCGGCACCCGCCGCGAAGTCGCGGATGGTGTCCGTGTCGCCGGTCTTCTGGAACACAATCACATCATTGCCGGCGTTGCCGAAGATTACGTCATTGAGGTCGCCGCCGTCGAGAGAGTCATCGCCGTCCCCGCCAAGCAGAATGTCGAAGCCGGCGCCGCCGAGCATCGTATCGTTTTCAGCGCCGCCCTGCAGCGTGTCGTTGCCGCCGCCGCCGACAATAGAGTCGACGCCCGTCCCGCCGAAGAGGCTGTCACGGCCCAAGCCGCCGTCGACGACATCATCGCCCGCCGCCGCATCAATGCGGTCGTCTCCGTCATCGCCGAAGACCGTATCGCGACCGTACTCCGCGAGCAGGGAGTCGTTGCCGGCGCCGCCGCGAATAGTGTCGTTGCCTGCGCCGCCGACGACAGTGTCGCTGTCGGCGCCGCCGTCCAGCGAGTCCGAGCCATCGTCGCCTTGCAGAGCGTCATTGCCGGCGCCGCCAAGGACGCTGTCGTTTTCCGTCGCGCCAAGAAGAATGTCGGCTCCATTCCCGCCGACGAGGCTGTCGCGGCCCTGACCGCCCTCGAGAATGTCGGCGCCGTTGGCGCCGCTCAGCGTGTCGTCGCTTTCAAGTCCGAACAGCACATTGTTCGCGGCGTTGCCGACGAGCGTGTCGTTGTTGACTGTTCCCTCGACATTCTCAATGGCGAAAAGGAGGTCGCCGGCCGCGTCGCCGAACGCGCCGACGCCGGTTGCAAGGTTGATCGACACTGCCGTCTTCGAGCCGACATAACGCGCCCAATCAATATCGGCGCCGCCGTTCAGCGTATCGGCGCCCGCGCCGCCGCCGAGCGTGTCAAGGCCGACTCCGCCCAGCAGCGAGTCGTTGCCGGCGCCGCCATCCAGAGCATCGTCATCCGACCCGCCGCTCAGCGTGTCGTTATCGACGCCGCCGACAAGCAAATCGAAGCCGGCCCCGCCGTTGATCACATCGCGAGCGAGGCCGCCGTCGACCGTGTCATTGCCGGCGTCGCCGTTCAGAACGTCATTGTCGCCCTCGCCGAGAATGCTGTCGTGGTCGGCGCCGCCCATGATGGTGTCAACCCCATTGCCGGCGACGATCGAGTCATTCCCGAGATTGCCGAGCAGCGAGTCATTTCCCGCCTCGCCGCTGATCGCGTCATTGCCGTCGCCGCCGTCGGCGCGATCGCCGCCGGCGCCGGCGAGAACGGAGTCGGCGCCGAGACCTCCGAGAAGCGAATCGACGCCTGCGCCGCCGTTCAGCGTGTCGTTATCCGCCCCGCCGTTCAGCGCGTCATTGCCGTCATTGGCGACGAGATAGTCGGCGCCTGCATCGCCGCTCATCGACGCTGCGCCGCCTTCATTGTAGAGATAATCGTCGCCGTCCCCGCCGACGAGACTGTCGTTGCCGCCGTTGCCGCCGTGCAGCAGGTTGGCGGCCGCGTCGCCGATCAGCGTGTCGCTCGCGTCCGTTCCCGTGACATTCTCGAAATTGGCGAAGGTGAAGATTGCGCCGCCGACATCCGCGAAACCAAGGGCAAGATCGGCAAGCGCGCCGCCGACGAGCATCTGAAGATCCAGCTGATCCGCATCCGCGCCGCCGTCGAGGTCGTCGCCGCCGGTTCCGATTTCCGCGATCAGGAACCGGTCATTTCCGGCGTCGCCCTGAACCGTATCGGCGCCGTAGCTGATGATCAGGAGGTCGTCGCCCGCGCCGCCGGACATCGAATCGTCGCCGACCCACCCGGAGACCACGTCGTTTCCGTCGCCGCCGAATACGCTGTCATCGCCAGATTCGCCGAAAAGAAAATCGAATCCCTGCCCTCCCGTCAGGACATCATTCGCCTCAAATCCGATGATGGTGTCATGACCGGCAAGGCCGTCGATATCATCGGCCGAAGCCGTTCCGAGCACGCTGTCGTCATAAGGCGTCGGTCCGACGTCGGCGCCGAATGCGGTTGAACCGAAGATGACATAGCTTGCGCCAACGTAATCGCCGACGCCGAAGGCGCCGACAACGATGTCGTCGATCCCGTCGCCGTTGACATCGCCGGCGGCCGAAACGCGGCGGCCGGCGACATCGCCCGGATTGGCGCCCTTGATGACGAAGGCGTTCGAACCGTTGAATTCGGAAAGCTCGAAACGGGATGGAAAAGCGTTCGTCGAACCGAAAACGACGTAGACGGCGCCGGCGTCATAGCCGTTTAGGTCAGAGGTCCACGCGCCGACAAGGAGATCATCTATTCCATCGCCATTGAAATCGCCGGCCGCCGCCGCCTGATTGCCGGTCGCATCGCCTGCGAACGACCCGCCAATGATGAAGCCGGTCGA
>JACADX010000330.1 GCA_013389125.1 Parvularculaceae bacterium
GCGGAAAACAAGGCGCGCGAGGAGCGGTTCCTGCGTGACCGGAACAACCAGCAAGCGGAACTCGGCCGCGTGCGCGGCCAGGTCGCGGCGGCCGAAGCCGAAGCGACCCGACTTGAAGGCGTGATGGCGGCGAACCAGGGCGAAATCGACAAGCTCGACCAGGAACTCGCGGACAAACAGGGCGAATTCCAGGAGCTCTTCGGCGCCGCGCGATCGGCGGCGGCGGACCTCACCGCCCAGCTTGAGCGCTCGATCATCAGCGCCGAATTCCCGGGCCGCGCGGATGAACTCCGCGAGGTCGCGCAGACCGATACGCTGCCCACGGAAACACAGTTGCGTTTCCTTTGGGAGACGCTCGTTCAGCAGATCGCCGAGCAGGCGAAAGTTTCGACATTTCCGGCGAACGTCGCGCAGCCGGACGGTACCGCGGTTTCGCGAGACATCACGCGAATTGGGCCCTATGTGGCGTTTTCAGGCGGGAAATATCTCGTCTATGATTCAACGCTTAACCAGCTTCAGTTCCTCGCGCGCCAACCGGCGAGCGCGGTCACTGGCGCGGCAAAGGCGGTTGAAAACGCCAAAGGCGACGGTTTTACGCGCGGCTTTATCGATCCCTCGCTTGGCCAGCTCTTGAGCCTTGTCGTTGAAACGCCGAATACGCGGGAGCGGATCGATCAGGGCGGTTCCATCGGCTATCTGACGATTATTCTCGGTCTGCTCGCTTTTGCTTGGGGCGTGTTCCGTTGGGTGACGCTCTCCGGCACGGTGAGCGCCGTCAAGGCGCAGGCTCGGCGTCCGAAGGCGTCGAAGTCGAATCCTTTGGGCCGCGTCATGCTCGCTTATGAGGCGGTCTCGAACAAGAACGATCCGGAAGCGGTCGCCGCGGCGCTTGACGACGCAATCCTTAAAGAAGTGCCGAAACTCGAAAGCGGCCTCAACCTCGTGAAGATCATCTCGAACGTTGCGCCGCTCCTCGGCCTTCTCGGCACCGTCGTCGGCATGGTGATCACCTTCCAGTCGATCACCCTGTTCGGCACCGGCGATCCGCAGATTATGGCCTCCGGTATCTCGATTGCGCTGATGACAACCGTTATCGGCCTCGTTGTCTCGATCCCGCTTGTTCTCCTCCACTCCTTCGCGTCCGGCGCGGCCAATACGGTCACGCAGATTCTCGAAGAGCAGGCGGCGGGGATCATCGCGGAACACGCTGACGGCCGCCGCTAGGCCGTCAGCAACCCCGAAATAGGGTTACGACATGTTTGAACTGCTCAGTCCGCGCGTCGCCTTCGAGTCGCTGCAAGCCTTTGTCGGCAGCGGTGGGCCGGTGCTCTTCACGATCATGATCCTCACTTTCTTCTTGTGGGGCTTTATTCTGGAGCGCGGCCTTTACTGGACGCTTGGCCACGGCTCCGTCGCGGCGCGCGCCAAGCGCGCCTGGGCGGCCCGCAAAGACAAGACGTCATGGTGGGCGCACGCTTACCGCGACCGGCTGCTGTCCGAGGTTCGCCAGGAAGCCGGCCGGTTCAACGACATCATCAAGATCCTCGTGAACGTGACGCCGCTTCTTGGACTTCTGGGCACGGTGACGGGAATGGTGTTTGTGTTCGACGTTATGGCCGTCACCGGCTCGACCAACGCGCGTCTGATGGCCGAAGGCATCAGCCGCGCGACGCTTCCGACCATGGCCGGCCTCATGGTCTCGGTCTCCGGCGTGCTTTTCACTTACTGGTACGACCGGTTCGTGCAGAAGGCGTCGACCAACCTCTCGGACGAGATGAAGTAGGACGGGGACATGAGAAGACGCGTCAGCGCTGCACACGCTCCGGCCGGCGACGATATCAACGTCACGCCGCTGATGGACATCGTGTTCATCATGCTGATCTTTTTCATCGTGACGGCGACGTTCACGCGCGAGAAAGGCATCGACGTTCAAACGCCGGACAACCAGGAGCAGGAGGAGGACACTATTCCGCCGCCCGCGCTCCTTCTTTCGATTCAGGACGACGGCTTTGTGCGCGTCAACAATGTGCGTATCATCGATCCGGGATCGACCAAGCCGGTCGTCGAGGAGTTCATGGCGCGCGAACCGAAGGGCGTCGTTCTTGTGAGCGCGTCGCCGACGTCAAAATCGGGCGTCGCCGTTCAAGTGATGGACCAGGCCTGGGCCGGAAAGGCGACAGCGGTGTCGCTCGCCCTGCAACAGGACTAGGCGCGCAGGGCCGGGGACGCCCGCCGCGCGTCGACTGCAACCGCCGAGGAGAAGGCGAGAGATTTATGGCCAGAAGTCGTTATAAGGTCGGCGGCGAAGGCGGCGGGGACGATATCAACGTCACGCCGCTGATGGACATCGTGTTCATCATGCTGATCTTTTTCATCGTCACGTCGACTTTCGTGAAAGAGCCGGGGGTCGAAATCGATCGCCCCGAGGCGCAGACGGCGAAGGTCCGAAAGCTCGCCTCGATCCTTATTGCGGTCGACGCCGAGAACAAGATCTGGATCGACAAGGATGAGGTGCCGATCGATACCGTACGGACGGTCGTGCAGCAGCTGAAGCAGGAAAACCCGAAAGGCACCGCGGTCGTTCAGGTCGATCGCAACGCCGATTCCCGGTATCTCGTCGAAGTCCTGAACCAGGTGAAAGCGGCCGGGATAGAGGACGTCGCGGTCTCAACTGAAGATCCGAGCTAAGGGAGCGCGCAAATCATGGGCTCGCTGTTCCGTCTCATCATCGGCGTGCCGGGGGCGATCATCGTCACGGCGCTGCTTTTTCTCGCAATGGCCTATATGGTCCGCCAGCAGGCGGAACTTGAAGAAGAGCGCGAGGCGCTCAACATCAACATCACGCAGCAGCTTCAAGATTCCGATTTGTCGCGCGCCAAGGAGTTCAAGCGCCCGACGCTCGACACGCCGCCGCCGCCGCCGCCTGCGGTCACCGACCCGTCGAACCGGCCGGCGCTCGACGGAGTCCGGGCCGCGGTCCCGGAGCTTAACACGAACCTTTCGATCGGCACCGGCTTCAATCCCGACCGCGACGCGCAGCCCTTGGTGCGCATCCCGCCGCAATATCCCGAGCGCTGCATGGGACGGGCCAAGCCGAAGGAATCCGTCGTCGTCGAATTCGACGTGACGCCGGAAGGAACGACGACAAACATCCGCGCCATCGACACGACGAATTCCTGCCTCAACGCCGCGGCGACGAGGTCTGTCGAGCGATGGAAGTATCAGCCGAAGATCGTCGACAACAAGGCGGAGTGGCGGCGCGGCGTGCAGACGGTCATTACGTTCGAACTCGCGGAACCATGATCGTCGGGCCGACGCGAAGGTGCATTGAGGGTCGTTTGATCAAGGCGGCATGAAGATGAAACTGAGAAAACGGATCGCCGGGCTTTTTCTGTCGGGCGCGATCGCATCGGGTGCCTTTGTCGGAACGACAATTGCGCTGTCGGGGCCGGCGCTGGCGCAGGAAGGCGGCGGCGAGGGCGGCTCGGAAGAGGCGCGGCGCCGCC
>JACADX010000348.1 GCA_013389125.1 Parvularculaceae bacterium
CCTGTGCGTCGGCATCGCCTCGGCCGCCTCGGCGGAGACGCGCAGCAGTCCCGCCATAAGGCGCGCCGCGTCTTCCCGCGCTCTTAGATCGACGAGAGGATCGCACCGTTCCGGCATGATCTCCTGACCGATCATGACCGCGAGCCAGCTCGGATTCTGGAAGAGTTCGAAACCGGTCGCGACGGGCCGGCCAAAGCTCCGGAAGTGGTCGATCTTGTATTGGAGCGTCTGCGGTATGCTCATCCCCGCGCACTGACGCCAGAGCGGCGCGTCATCGCGATGGTTCGCGTGATAATGAAGGATGATGAAATCGCGGACGCGCTCATATTCAACCGCTGTCGCGCGATTATACTCTTCGGCGACGATTGGCGCGAAATCCCGATCGGGAAATAACGCAAGGAGCCGCGTGACCCCTGCCTGAATGAGGTGAATGGCGGTCGATTCGAGCGGTTCCAGGAAGCCGGCGGCGAGTCCGATCGCGACGCAGTTCTTGTTCCAGAATTTCTTTCGCTTGCCCGTCGTAAAGCGCAGGAACCGCGGCTCGCCGAGCGCCGGCCCTTCAAGGTTGGCGCGAAGCGTCCCTGCCGCCTCGTCGTCGCTGATGTAGGCGCTGCAATAGACGTAGCCGTTTCCGACCCGGTGCTGCAAGGGAATGCGCCATTGCCAGCCGGCCTTGCGCGCCGTCGATCGGGTGAAAGGATCAAGGCGGCCGGGGTCTTCATGAGCGCACGGCATTGCGACGGCGCGGTCGCAAGGAAGCCAGTCAGTCCAGTCGTCGTAGCCCGACTGCAGCGCGCCCTCGATGAGGAGACCGCGAAAGCCGGTGCAATCGATGAAAAAATCGCCCTCGATCAGCCGGCCGTCGTCGAGCCTGAGTGCGGTCAGAAAACCGCCTTCGCCGCTGCGCACGATCTCGCTGATGCGCCCTTCATGGCGCACGACGCCGCGCGCTTCGCTATAGGCGCGCAGATATCGCGCATAGAGGGAGGCGTCGAAATGATAGGCGTAATCGAACGTCGACTGGATGCGGCGGCGATCCTGCGCGGGCCGGTCAAAGCGTGCGCGCTTTGCGGCGGCCCACGCCATCGAATATTCCTCGAACGGCGTCGCGTCGCCGAGGTTTCGGAGCTTCAACCAGTAATGATGTAGCGGCACGACGTCGAAGTCGGCGCCGAACTGGCCGAAGGGGTGAAAATAGCGATGGCGGAGACGCGTCCAGTCGACAAATTCGATGCCGAGCTTGAACGTTCCTTGCGTCGCGGCGAGGAAGGCGTTTTCATCGATCCCGAGCGACTGATTGAAAATCTTGATCGGCGGAATTGTCGCCTCGCCGACGCCGACAATGCCGATCTCTTCGGACTCAACGAGGTCGATTCGCGCGCCGCCTCGAAACGCATTGACGAGCGCGGCCGCCGTCATCCAGCCGGCGGAACCGCCGCCGGCGATGACGACGCGCCGGATTCTCCTGTCGCTCGTCTCTCCAACGCGTTCCATCGTCGCGCCCTTCCTTGCAGGCAGATCGCGCCGCTGCGGCTATTTCAGATACAGGCGATATTCCCAAGGCGCGAGCGTCAATCCGCTCGATCGGTCGAATTTCGCGGGCGCGCCGGAAAAAAAGTCGACATAATCGCCGTGATGCAACGCATCCTCGAACGAAATCATCTGTTCTTCAGGCGTGAAATTAATGACGGCGAAGACGCCATCCTCCTCGCCGAAACGAGCAAAGCTCAGCACTTTCGTAGGCGACGAATTGACGACGGAGACCATCCGCGCGCCTGCAGCGCCGTTTGATAGCGCCTTTACCTGATGCTTCAAGGCGATCAGCCGCGTGTAAAGATCGGCGTTCGGGTGGGCGCGCCAAGAAATCGGATCCTTCTCAAAAAATTCGAGGCGCTTGTCGAGGCCGGCTTCTTGTCCATTATAGATGAGCGGCATGCCTTCGCCGACGAAGGCAAGGACAGTGATTGCTTCGAACGCGTCGCCGTAGAGCTCCTCATCCGTGCCGTGCCACGAATTGAAGTCGTGGTTCGACGTGAAGGTCATGCGATAGGCGTCCTCCGGCCAGGCGCTTTCGTTTTCCGAATAAAAGCCGAAGAGCGCGCCGACGTCTGCCTCGCCCTTGGCGATCTTCTGCAATGAATTCGAAAGGCTCCAAGCGTAGGTCGCGTCGAAGGCTCGCGCGTGCGCGTCGCGCTGCTCGTACTCGGCGAGCAGGAAAACCGGCTTGATCGCATCGAGCTCCTTTCGGACCTGCTCCCAGAAATCGAGGGGAACGTAGCCGGCGACGTCGCAGCGGTATCCATCGACATCCGCTTCCTCGATCCAATATCGCATGGCGCGAGACATATATTCCCGCAGGTCGCGGTTCGAATAATCAAGATCGATGATGTCCGACCAGTCCCACCACGGCGTCGGATGAAAGTCGCCCTTCCAGTTTCGTTCGTACCAGTCGGGATGCTCGGTCACGAGCGGATTATCCCAGGCGGTGTGGTTGGCGACCCAGTCGAGAATGACATGCATCCCATGCGCGTGCGCTGCGGCGACGAACGACTTCAAATCGTCCAAGGTTCCAAATTCCGGATTGACGGCGAAATAATCCCTGACGGAATAAGGACTGCCAAGCGTTCCCTTGCGGTTCTTCTCGCCGATCGGGTGGATCGGCATCAGCCAGAGAATGTCGACGCCAAGTCCTTTTAGCCGCGGCAATTCTTTTTCTGCGGCGGCGAAAGTCCCCTCTCGCGTGAACTGGCGCGTATTGATTTGATAGAGGACGGCGTTGCGCGTCCACTCCGGATGCGAAAGCTTTACGTAAGGGGAGGGCGCATAAGGATCAGCCGCGACCGCCGCCTGCGATTCCGGCGACGGCGCTTCGATCATGCGCGGCGCGCATGCGGCGAACAACGCCAGCGCCAAGATGGCGAACCCAATAAGTTTCATCGTGTCGAACTCCGCAGAGCGATCGCACGATAAGCCGTACGACAACGAATTGCAAAACTTTGCACGAGTGATCCATGATGCGTCGTTGAAAATCCGTGAGCTACAGGAGGCCGAAACATGTGATAAGACAATAAGCTACGCGCATGCTGCAAACTCGCTCATGCTGCGGCGCACAAATTCGCAATGCTCGGCATGCAAAAAGTTGCAATGATTTACATCACACCTTAGGATCAACCGATGGTCGAGTCGCGCCCTTAGTTTGACCCAAAGGATGACCAGTTCCATGAAACCCGTCGCTGCCGCCATCGTCTCGCTCGCGGCCGGCATAGCGCTCGGCCTTTGCGCCGTCGCTGCGGCCGCCGTCACTGTCGCCTCGCCGAACGGCGACATCGTCGTCACGATAAGCGACGAGGCCGGCATTCCGTCCTACTCGGTTTCGTTTCGCGACGAACAAGTCATCAAGTCTTCGCGCCTTGGCATGCGTTTCAAGAACGCGCCAGGCCTCGATCGGGGTCTCGCGATCGCGTCGAGCGCGGCGGCGTCAAAGGACGAGACATGGGAGCAGCCGTGGGGCGAACGCCGCTTCGTCCGCGATCATCACAATGAGCTCTTTGTGGAATTCGCCGCAGCGGACAATGCGCCGCGGCGTCTCGGCGTGCGCTTTCGCGCCTTCAATGACGGCGTAGGATTTCGCTACGAAGTTCCGCGCGCAAAGAACTTCAAGACTGATGAAGTGACGAACGAGATGACGGAATTCGTCGTCGACGAGAGCGCGCGCGTATGGTGGATCCCGGCGCGCTACTGGAACCGCTACGAGTATCTCTATCGGGAGAGTTCGGCGAGCGATGAACTGACCTCCCATACGCCGATGACGCTGAAGACGCCCTCGGGCGCGCATCTGAGCATCCATGAAGCCTCGCTTGTCGATTATTCGGCGATGGCCCTCCGACAGATCCGTCCTGGACGCTTCAAGGCCGAATTGGCGCCCTGGTCCGACGGCGCGCTTGTCAAATTCGACGCGCCGCTCGTCAGTCCGTGGCGGACGATCCAGATTTCGCCGGACGCCAAGGGCCTTCTGAATTCGAGCCTCATCCTTAACCTCAACGAGCCGAACAAGATCGGCGACGTTTCCTGGTTCGAGCCCGGAAAATATGTCGGGGTGTGGTGGGAGATGCACATTCGCGATTCAAGCTGGGGGATGAAACCCCTGCACGGCGCGACGAATGAGAACGTCCGGCGCTATATCGACTTCGCCGCCAAGTATGGGTTCAACGGCGTTCTTGTCGAGGGCTGGAATCTCGGTTGGGACGATGACTGGTTCGGCAACGGCAAGGTGTTCGATTTCACAAAATCCTACCCGGATTTCGACCTATCGGCGCTCGCGGCCTATGCGCGGGAAAAAGGCGTCCGACTGATCGGGCACCATGAAACCGGGGGCGCCGCCACGCATTACGAAAGACAGATGGACGATGCGTTCAAGCTTTACGAGCAAAACGGCGTTCACGTCGTGAAGACTGGTTATGTCGCGGACGGCGGCGGCATCCAGCGCATTGACGAGAAAGGCATTGAGCGATTCGAGTGGCACGACGGCCAGTTCATGGCGCGACATCATCTCGAAGTCGTCAAGGCGGCCGCAAGACACAAGATCGCAATCAATCCGCACGAACCGATCAAGGATACCGGCCTTCGTCGCACCTATCCGAACTGGGTGGCGCGGGAAGGCGCGCGTGGTCAGGAGTATAATGCATGGGGTCCGCCGCCGAACCCGCCCGAGCATGAACCGACGATCGCCTTCACGCGGATGCTGGCGGGACCGATGGATTTCACGCCGGGCATTTTCGACCTCGAACCGAATAAGCGAGCGCCAGTGCGCGAAGACATGACCCGGTCCGATCCGAAGATTCGCGTCGAGACGACACTGGCGAAGCAGCTTGCGCTTTACGTTGTCCTCTATTCGCCGATTCAGATGGCGGCGGATCTGCCGGAGAACTACGAGAGACGCCGCGACGCCTTCCAATTCATTGTGGACGTCCCCACGGATTGGGAAGAGAGCGTCGGACTTGCCGGGGAAATCGGCGACTATGTCGTCATGGCTCGAAAGAGGCGGGGCGGCGATGACTGGTATGTCGGCGCGGTTTCTGACGAAAAGTCGCGCGATGTCGCGGTTGATCTCGCCTTCCTTGACGAGGGAAAGACCTACGTCGCTGAAATTTACCGCGACGGCGCCAAAGCCGACTGGAAGACAAACCCTTATGACCTCGTTATCGAGAAGAAGAAGGCGAGGCGCGGCGAGGCTTTGCGCGTGCGCCTTGCAGCCGGCGGCGGCGCCGCAATCAGGTTGACGCCCGCGACGGAGCAAGCGCCGTGAGGCTGTTGGCGGGTTTGGCCTTCGGCGCGATATCCGCAATTGCCGCAAGCTGTGCGAGCGCGCCGGCTTCTTCGCCATCGGCGGCGAGGATTGTGGCGTTCGAGCCCTATCCGGCCGCTGCGGTGCAGCCGCGCGCTGTGTGGGTCCTGCTGCCGCCGGGTTATGACCGATCGTCCGAACGATTTCCCGTCATCTACATGCAAGACGGCCAAAATCTATTCGACGCCTCGACGGCGAATTTCGGCGTCGAATGGGCGATCGATGAAACGATGGTGCGGCTCATTTCGGCGGGAGAAATCCGACCGGCGATCATCGTCGGCATCGAGAGCTCGACGAAGCGATTCGAAGAATACATGCCGAAGAAAGCGGCTTCCGGCGACATCGTGACGACGGGCGTTGACGGCTATCCGACTTTCCGAACGGAAGATCTTATCGCCGACCAATACCTCGACTTCGTCGTCGATGAATTGAAG
>JACADX010000400.1 GCA_013389125.1 Parvularculaceae bacterium
CGGGTGAAGTCGTTGAAGGCGCCGCAGAAGCGACGGGCGAGGCGGTTGACGCGGGTATGGACGCGACGGGCGCGGCCATGGACGCCACCGGCGAAGCCGTCGAGGGCGCCGTTGAAGCGACGGGCGAAGCCGTCGACGCAGCCGGCGAAGCGGTCGAAGGCGCCGTAAACGACGCCGCCGCCGCCGTCGAAGAGGCGACCGACGACCAGCCGCAATAAATCAAAGACTTAGGTCTAAACGCGAGAAGCCGCCCGCATGCGTGGGCGGCTTTTTCTTTGGCTCGCGGACGGGAGAGGTCGGGTTCCAGTGGCGGCGATGGACGAGCCGACGCCGCCTGAAGACGTCACCGACGATCGCCGATCGCTCTTGCGTGAAACGTGCTAAGGCGAGCGCGCCGCTGATCAGAGACTTTGGCGGCGGGATTTGCTGACGAAAATTTAATCTTTGGTCGGATGGTTCATGACGCGGCCGCTCAACCCGGTTTTCGCCAATCGTCCAATGACGATTTTCGCGGTGATGTCGGCGCTGGCAAAAAAGCACGGCGCAATCAATCTCGGGCAGGGCTTTCCGGACGAGGACGGTCCTCGCGCGCTCATCGAAGCGGCCGCGCGGGCGATCGAAAAGGGGCCCAATCAATATGCGCCGGTCCAGGGCGCGCCGGAGCTTCGCAAGGCGCTCGCGCGCGCCAACCGGCGCTTTTACGGGATCGAGGTCGACTTCGAGACGGAAACGCTGGTGACCGCCGGCGCAACCGCCGCGCTCGCCGCCGCGTTTCTCGCGTTCCTTCAGCCTGGCGACGAAGCGATCCTCTTTGCCCCTTACTACGACACCTACGCGCCGATGATCGAGGCGGTCGGCGCCGTCCCGAAAATTGTCCCGCTGCAGCCGCCGCTGTGGCGCATCGAGCAAGCCGCGCTTGCGTCGGCGGTGACGTCGAGAACGCGCGTCATCGCGGTCAACACGCCTCACAATCCGACAGGACGCGCGCTGACGATCGACGAACTGAAGATCATAGCCGACGTCGCGATCGCCAACGATCTCATCGTCGTCTGCGACGAAGTCTATGAGCATCTCATTTTCGACGGCGCTGCGCATACGCCTCTCATGACTTTCGACGGGATGCGGGAGCGCTGCGTCAGGATCGGCTCCGCCGGCAAGACATTTTCAATGACCGGTTGGCGCATCGGCTACGCGACGGGACCGGAGCGTCTTGTGACCGGAATGATGAAAGCGCACCAGTTCTTCGCCTATGTCTGTCCGCCGCACCTGCAGCTCGCGGTCGCGAAGGGCCTTGATTTCGACGACGACTATTATGCGGCGTTCGTCAAGGCGATGCAGGAAAAGCGCGATCTCATCATGGACGGTCTTAAACGCGCAGGATTTGACGTCCTGCCTTGCGAGGGAACCTATTTCGCGTCGGTCGATATCGGCTCCGTCGGGGGCGTCGACGACGTCGCGTTCTGCAAGGAAATCACCGAAAAAGCCGGCGTGACGGCGGTCCCCGTGTCGGCGTTTTACGGCGCGGGCGACAGTCTTGCGCCTCGCCGCTATGCGCGATTCTGTTTCTGCAAGAAACGCGAGGTCCTTGAAGAAGCCTCCCGTCGCCTCAAGGCGTATTTCGCATGACCAGAACCGCTCCGCTCAGGAGGCTGCGGGCCGCGACCATGCTCGCGGCCGGCTTCGCCGCCGCCGCATTGTCGATCGTTTGGAGCGCGGCCGGCGCTCGCACGTTTGACGACGCGAAGCGGTCTTACGACAGGGCGCTCGAAAAGCTCGTCAAAGGGAAGGGACCCTCGGACCCGATTGCGGCGGCCGCCCTGGCGGTTATGGTCGACGGCGAGCTTGTCTACGCGGGCGCCGCCGGTTGCGCGGAATTCGAACCGAAAAGACATCAGCCATGCCGTCGCGCGTTCAGTCCCGAGACGAAATTCCGCGTCGCGTCGATTTCGAAGATGGCGCTTGCATTGGGGGTTCGGCGCCTCGTCGAAGACGGCAAGATCGACCTTGATCGCGACGCCTCGGACTATCTCGGCTGGCCGCTCCGGAATCCGGCATTCCCTGATCGTCCGATCACGACGCGCCAGCTTTTGTCCCACCTTTCGTCAATCCGCGACCCGGAGGAGTACTGGGTCGACGCGCCAGGGTCTTTCCGGACGTTGTTTGACCGCCCGACGCAGCCTTTCGCCGCGCCCGAGAGCGACGCCGATGTCGGCCCCGGCGCGTGGTTCAAATACGCCAATCTCAATTACGGCGTTCTTGCCGGCGTCATCGAGGGCGCGTCCCGCGAGCGCTTTGACCGTTTCATGTCCGAGCGCGTGTTCAAGCCCGCAGGATTGGACATCGGCTATAACTGGTCCGGCGTTGACCCTTCCGCGCGGCGGGCTGGCGCGGTCCTTTATGTGCGGGACGGAAAGGCCTGGACGGCCGTCGTCGACAGCCCGTCGATCCTCGGCGCCGATTCGCCCGTTATTCGCGCCGCCAGCGGAGTTGATAAGGACGATTATCTTGCGCTCTACCGGCCGGGCGACAACCCGACGCTGTTCGCGCCTCAAGGCGGGCTTCGCGCGTCCGTCGTCGATCTGGTCCGACTTGTCAGCCTCGTAAAAGATGAAGCGGCGCTTACGGCGCCGGCTTGGCGATTCGATCCGGCAAGACCAAACGGCGATTCCGAAGACGGCTATTACGGCGCGTTCGGTCTTGGCGTTCAGTCGGTTCCCGGCGACGCTGAGCTGCTTGGCGGAAGGGACCTTATCGGCCATCCCGGGGAAGCTTATGGCGTCTACAGCGGCGCCTGGGCCGCAAAACGCGGCGGCGCTGACGGCGCGCGTCATGACATCGTCTTCGCTTTCGCGGCGACGGGCACCGGCGATGCGACGCCAAAAGGCGTTCACCCGACTTTCAACGCCGTTGAAGAGCGATTGGTGCGGCTCGCGCTCAAGGCCGCTGAAGACCATGCCGCGCAACGCGCAGCAGCCGAGCCAAGACCGTTCGACGCCGAGGCGGACGCCATGCGCGATGTTGACGCCGCGCTCGCCGCCGCGCGGGCAAGCGGCAAGAATGTCCTCCTCGTTCTCGGCGCGAACTGGTGTCACGACAGCCGCGGCCTTGCCGCCAAGTTTCGGACGCCTGCGCTCGCCGCAATTGTCGAAGACGGATTTCATCTTGTCTGGGTCGATGTCGGACAAAGAGACCGCAATCTCGACGTCGCGGCGCGATTCGGCGTCGAGAAATTGATTGGCACCCCGACCATCCTCGTCCTGTCGCCGGACGGCGCTCTTCTCAATGCGGACAGCGTCCATGAGTGGACGACCGCCGACTCGCGGCCGGTTGAGGCGGCGATCCGCTATTTCGGGGCGCTCGCCGGGCGGCGCGATTGATTACAGTCCGGTAATTTTGCGTCGATTAATTCTGTGTAAATGCCGGGCGATCTCTTGTGCGCCGCACGCAACTGCGATTGATGTCCGGCAGTCATCAACAGAGGGTGCAACCCATGAAAACTCAAATCACGTTGGCGCTGAGCGCCGCCTGCGCGTTCGGCCTCGCCGCCTGCGCGACCGAAACGACGGACGCTGCGGCGGTTGACGCGGCTTCGGCGGTCGCCACGACCGAAGAAGCTGCGCCCGCTGAAGCGACCGAAGAAGGTCTCGCGGCCGCCGAAACGACGGCGGAAGGCGCGATGACGGCGGAAGGCGAAGCGGCCGCGCCGATCGCCGCTTCGGCCGACGCGACGGCGGAAGCGACCGCCGACGAAACGGCGGAAGGCGTTGTCGATGCGTCGGCGGACGCGGCCGAAGGCGCGATCGAGCCGGCGACGGAAGCGGCTCCGCAGCAATAGGCAGCGCTGCGGAAAAAGTTCAGTATGAGTGATCCGGCGTCGCCTTCGGGCGGCGCCGGATTTTTTTCGCAGTCAGCTTTGGGCTTTTTCGCGCTGCGCGTCATTCCAGTACGAGACGCACGGGATCTTCGTTCGATCGCAGCGGTGGGCGTATTTACGCGCGATCTCGCGCACTTCCTCAAGCAGGCCCTCTTCGAGCGTGATCGGATCGAGCCCAAGATTGAGAAGCCGGCGATTCTCGACATCGAGATCGTTCTCCGCCGCCTCATTGCGCGGATTGTTCACGTTCTCGATCCTTGCGCCGGTCTTTTCCGCGATCATCCGCGCCAGATCCCTGACGCGATGGGTCTCGGTCATCTGATTGAGGATATGGACGCGCTCGCCGTGCTGGGGCGGGTTCTCGACGGCGAGCTGAATGCAGCGCACCGTGTCCTGAATGTGAATGAAAGCGCGCGTCTGGCCGCCGGTGCCGTGAACGGTCAGCGGGTAGCCGACAGCCGCCTGCATCAAAAAGCGGTTCAGGACCGTCCCATAATCGCCATCATAGTCAAATCGATTGATCAGCCGTTCATCAAGGCGCGTTTCGCGCGTCTGCGTCCCCCAGACGATTCCTTGATGAAGGTCGGTGATCTTGAGGCCGTCGTTCTTGTTGTAGAAAGCGAAAAGCAGCTGATCTTGCGTCTTCGTCATGTGATAGATCGAGCCCGGATTGGCCGGGTAGAGGATTTCCTGCGTGATCTCGCGGCCGTCGACGGTCTCGATCTTGACCGGCAGATAGCCTTCCGGAATGCGCATGCCGGCGGTCCCGTAGCCGTAAACCCCCATCGTGCCGAGATGAACGAGGTGCGCGTCGACGCCGGCTTCGACGATCGCGGCGAGGATGTTGTTCGTCGCATTGATGTTGTTGTCGACTGTGTAGCGCTTGTGGAACGACGACTTCATCGAATAGGGCGCCGCGCGCTGTTCGGCGAAATGGATGATGGCGTCCGGATTTTCCTCCGTGATGAGATGGAGAAGCCGGGCGTAATTCTTGGCGACGTTGATCAATTCGAATCGGATCGTCTTGCCGGACGTCTCCTTCCAGGCGGCGAGCCGGATCGAGATCGGGCGGATCGGCGTCAGCGACTCGACTTCAAGCTCGACGTCGATTTTCCGGCGCGACAGATCGTCGACGATGACGACCTCGTGGCCGAGATTCGAAAGATGCAAGGACGTCGGCCATCCGCAAAAGCCGTCGCCTCCGATGACCAAAATCTTCATGCTTTCGCTCTTTGCGCCATCCAGCCTCGGGAACGCCCCAAGGCGTCTTTGGCGCACCTTCGCGCCGGAGGCAATATGACGGCCTGCGGCGCGCCGGCGAAAGGCCGGAAATCAGCCAGAAGCCGCGGCCCCGCGCTTGTCGGCGACGGAAGCCGGCAGGAGGCGCGAGACGCGTTCGCGCTCCGGTTCGGCGAGATAAGGGTTCCGCACGTCCGCGATGAGGATCGTCCGTGTAAGGTCCTCCCCTTCGGATCGCAAACGGCGCCGGCGCGAATATGGTCGCGCAGCCTACAGCGCCGTCAAGCGCAGCAAATACTGCCCATATTGGTTCTTGGCTAGCGGCGCGGCGATCCGGCGCAGTTGATCTGCGTCAATAAAGCCGAGACGGAAGGCGATTTCCTCAGGGCACGCGATCTTCAGGCCTTGCCGGGTCTCGATCGTCTGAACGAACTGGGCGGCCTCAAGAAGGGATTCGTGCGTTCCCGTGTCGAGCCAGGCGTAACCGCGCCCAAGGACGCGCGCTTTCAGCTTGCGGTCGCTGAGATACATCTCATTCAGCGTCGTGATTTCCAATTCGCCGCGCGCTGACGGTTTCACGCGTTTTGCGCGTTCGACAACGGTCTCGTCGTAAAAGTAAAGGCCGGTCGCCGCGTAAGTGGATTTCGGCTGTGCGGGCTTTTCCTCGATCGATGTGACCGCGCCAGACGAATCAAACGCGACGACGCCGTATCGTCCGGGATCCGTCACCTGATAGGCGAAAATGACGGCGCCGTCCTCGAGCGCCGCCGCCGCCCGCAACTCTTCGGTCAGACCGTGGCCGTAGAAGATGTTGTCGCCGAGAACGAGCGCGCATTTTCGGCCGGCGATGAAATTCTCGCCGATGAGGAACGCCTGTGCGAGCCCGTCGGGACTCGGCTGAACCGCATAGCTGAAGCGAACGCCCCAATCGGCGCCGTCTCCAAGCAGGCGCTGGAACGACGCCTGGTCTTCCGGCGTCGTGATGATCAGGATGTCGCGAATGCCGGCGAGCATCAAGACGCTGATCGGATAATAGACCATCGGCTTGTCGTAGATCGGCATCAATTGCTTCGAGACGCCGCGCGTGATCGGATAAAGACGCGTGCCGGAGCCTCCCGCGAGCACAATTCCCTTCATGATTGCGACCTATTCTTCATGCGATGCGATGAGGCGCCTGACGGCGCGTTCGACATCGCCGCGCCATTCGGGCTGATGAACGCCGTAGTCTCGCAGCAGCTTTGCACAGTTGAGGACGGTGAACAAAGGGCGTCGCGCCGGCGTCTTGTAAGCGCTCGTCGGGATGCGGTTGATTTTCATTCGCTTTCCTGCGGCGGCGAAGATCGCCTCGGCGAAATCGGCCCAGCTTGCGTCCGGCGCGCCCTGAAAATGGTAAAGGCCGGAGGGCCCGTCGCGCCGCGCCGCGACCTGCAGGCAGGCGGCCGCGACCGCAGAGGCGGGCGTCGGTCCGCCGCGCTGATCGTCGACGATCGCGAGCTCGTCGCGCGTCTTTGAAAGGCCGAGCATCGTCTTCACGAAGTTCACGCCGTGTACGGAGTAAACCCAGGACGTGCGAATGATGACGGAGTTCGCGTTTGCCGCAAGCGCGAGCGCTTCTCCCTTGAGCTTCGAGGCGCCGTAGACGTTGAGCGGCCCAGTCGGCGCCGTCTCGCTGAGGGGCGTCGAACCCGTTCCCGGAAAGACGTAATCGGTCGAAAGGTGAATGAAGCGGGCGCCGACTTCGCTTGCCGCCGCCGCGATCTCGCCGACGGCCTCGGCGTTGATCCGGAACGCCTCGTTTGCATGCTCTTCCGCCTTGTCGACGGCGGTCCATGCGGCGGCGTTGATGACAGCGTCAGGAGCAAACAATCTTATCGCATCGGCGGCGGCGCCGGGGACCGACAAATCGGCGTCGGCGCGACCTGGCGCGATGATCCTCGCCCCGGCGCCGTGCGCCGCCGCGAGCGTCTCGCGGCCGACCTGACCGTTGGCGCCGAATAGGAAGACGCGCATCGCCCGGCCTTACCGTGCGGCCGCGAGGGACGATGGCGGCGAGGGGCGAAGAATTATCGAACCATGACGATGCGCGAGCTTGAAGCGCGCGGTGAACGGGCCCGCGTCGACCCTTCGGGCGCCGGCGCGGCCTTTTCTCGCTTCGCGGGCGACGGCTGGTGGAGCTGAACGGAATCGAACCGTCGACCTCTTGAATGCCATTCAAGCGCTCTCCCAACTGAGCTACAGCCCCGAACGCCAGCGCCGCGGCCCGCCTATTGGGAGAGCGGCGATCCGCGGGCCCCTTTTTGGGCGCGCGGAACCTAGCCGCGAGGGGAGGGTTCCGCAAGCCGAAAATCCCGGCGGGCGCTAAGCGTCTTCTTCTTCCCCGCCGGAGACGACGCCGCCGAGATCGTCATCTTCGTCGTCTTCTTCCTCGAGCAGCGTGTCGTCATCGTCGTCATCAATATCGATGTCGATATCATCCACGTCGCCAAGGTCCTCCTCAGCGCCTTCGTCTTCGTCGAGTCCTGGTTTCTTTTTCGATTTCGGCGCCTTTTGCTCCTTCTCCGCGGCGTCGAGCGGCACTTCGGCGGCGGGTTTCGGCGTTGCAGCCTCCCCTTCCGCAGCCTCGTCTTCGCGGCGCGGCTTGCGCGGTTTCAGCAGCGCTTCGGGAATGAATTCGTGGTCGCATTTCGGACAGTGCGCCGGTTCCTTATTGAGATCGTAAAAGCGCGCGCCGCACGACGGACAGTCGCGCTTCACGCCGAGTTCTGGCTTGTTCACGGGCGGAGAATCCCTCGTTAATCGGAGCGAATGGCGGCGTCTGTTGCCATGGCTGAAGGGCGCTGTCAAAAGCGGCCGCAGGCTTGTTCGGAGGCGATCGATGGCGGCGAGCGGCGGTCTTTCAGCAAGGCGCGCCGGCGCGATTCGCGGCGAGGCCCGCGCTCCGGGCGACAAGTCGATTTCGCACCGGGCGCTCGTTCTCGGCGCCCTTGCCGGGGGCGAATCGACCGTCGCCGGCCTGCTTGAGGGGCATGACGTCCTTCGCACAGCAGCGGCGATGCGCGCTTTGGGGGCCGAGGTCGAGCGTGACCTGACGGATAATGGCCCGATCTGGCGCATCAGCGGCGCGCAGTGGCGCAGTCCCGAACGCGCGCTCTATTTCGGAAATTCCGGCACCGGGTGTCGCCTTGTTCTCGGCGCGGCCGCGGGCGCGGGAGTGGCGGCGCGGTTCGATGGCGATTTAAGCCTTCGCAACCGGCCCATGCGCCGCGTCGCTGAACCGCTCATCGCGATGGGCGCGAAGGTCGATGCGGCGGACGGGCGGCTTCCGATCGACCTTCACCCGGGCGCGCTGCATGGCGTCGAATACGCATTGACGGTCGCCTCGGCGCAGGTGAAGTCGGCGATTCTCCTCGCCGCGCTCGGTGCGAAGGGAAAAACGACCGTCATCGAACCGGCGCCGTCCCGCGATCACACGGAACGCATGCTTGCAGCGTTCGGCGCGAGGCTCGACATCGCGGCGGCGGGAGGCGGCCGGCGCATCGCGATCGAGGGCGGCCAGCAGCTCAAGGCGGCAAGCGTTGAGGTTCCGGGAGATCCGTCTTCCGCCGCGTTTCTCGCAGCCGCCGCCGCAATCGCGCCGGGCTCGGACGTCTTGATCCGCAATGTCCTCGTTAACCCGCTGCGCGCCGGGTTTTATGCGACGCTGAAAGAGATGGGCGCCGCCGTCGAGTTCGTCGGCGCACGAAACCTTTCCGGCGAGCCCGTCGCCGACATTCGCGTCCGCCATGCGCCGCTCAATGGCGTCGTCGTTCCGGCGCAATGCGCCCCGTCGATGATCGACGAGTATCCTATCCTTTCGATCGTCGCCGCCTTCGCGTCGGGGACGACGCGTATGGAAGGACTTGCCGAGCTTCGCGTCAAGGAAAGCGACCGCCTCGCCGCGATCGAGGACGGTCTCAAGGCGAATGGCGTCATCGCAAAGAGCGGGCTTGATTGGCTTGAAGTTCAAGGCCGGAACGGCGACGTCGCGGGCGGCGGGCTCGTCAAAACCCGTCTCGATCATCGCATTGCGATGAGTTTTCTTGTCATGGGTCTGGCGTCGGAAAAGCCTGTGTCGATCGACGACGCCGCGATGATCGCGACGAGCTTTCCGGATTTCGTCGCGACCTTGCGCGGGCTCGGCGGGGAAATCGCGCCTCAGTGAGGCGGCTTCGCGCGCGGCTCGCCGAATTCAATTCCGTTCTGGGTGATCTCGGCGCCGGAGGCGTTCCAAACTTCATGGCCGCCGCGCCAGATCATCTCCGCCGCTACGAAGAGGATGATCGCGAGGCCGACATAGGCGATCCAGCGATGCCGCTCGAGAAGTCGCGCGATGAACGTCGCCGCAAATCCCATCAGCGCGATCGACAGCGCCAAGCCGAAAACCAGCACGGACGGGTGCTCGTGCGCGGCGCCGGCGACGGCGAGCACATTGTCGAGCGACATCGAGACGTCGGCCACGATGATCTGGACGATCGCGTCCTTGAAAGATTTCGGCTTCGGCGGCGCGCCAGTCGGCGCTTCTCCCTCCATGACGTCGGTCCCGCGGTCGGCATGCGCGGGATTGCGAATCTCGCGCCACATCTTCCAGCAGACCCACAAGAGCAGGATGCCGCCGGCAAGGAGGAGGCCGACTATCGACAGCAAGGTCGTCGTCAGGAGCGCGAAGACGATCCGCAGGACGGTGGCGGCGAGAATGCCGACGGCGATGGCGGTCCCGCGCTTGTCCTTTGGGACGCCCGCCGCCGCAAGGCCGATGACGACGGCGTTGTCGCCGGCAAGGGTGAGGTCGATCATCACGACCTGCAAAAACGCCGTCACCGCCTCTTGCGTGACGCCCCACGCGGACAAATCCATGACCCCAGATCCCTCGCCGCGTGCGCCTCGCCCGACCCTTGAAAGTGCGCATATGGCGCCGTCCGGGCGTTTTTTCTACCGGCATGCGACGATGGCGCGGTCCGCTTGCCTCGCCGCCGTCCCTGCCGCTATGGCGTCGCGCCATGGCATCGCCCGTGGTCATTGCGCTCGACGGTCCTGCCGCGTCCGGGAAGGGAACGCTGGCGCAGGCGATCGCGTCCCACTACGGCTTCGCCTACCTTGATACCGGATCGCTCTACCGCGGGGTCGCCTATCTCCTCCTCCGCGAAGGAGAGGACCCGTGGGACGAAGCGGCGGCGGCCGCAAGGCGCTTTTCGCTGGAGGAGATCGCCGGTGCCGACATCCGGACACGCGAGATCGGGGCGGCGGCAAGCGTCGTCGCCGCGCAGCCCGCGGTCCGCAAGGCGCTTCTCGACTTCCAGCGGAATTTCGCCCGCAACCCGCCCGGCGGCGCGAAAGGGGCGGTTCTTGACGGGCGGGACATCGGCACGGTCGTCTGTCCCGATGCGACAGTTAAATTTTTTGTCATCGCGAGCCCGGAAGTCCGCGCATTGAGGCGGTTTCTGGAGCTCAGGGACGAAAAACCGGGCCTTAAAGAGGCTGATGTCCTTGCCGATCTCATGGAACGGGACGCAAGGGACGCCGGCCGCTCCGACGCGCCAATGACGAAAGCGCCGGACGCCGAGTTGCTAGACACCACTCATATGACTATAGAGGCGGCCTTCGCGGCGGCGCGCCGCGTGATCGACGGCGTTCTTCAGCGCTGTGAGGGCTGAGCGGGACCTTTCCTTGAAGGTCCCAAATCCAGATCAGGACCTCGCGAGCGATCGGCAGGAACGGGTTTTGTGTCCGTCTGACGCGGGTGCGCCGCTTTCATGAATCCCAACTCGGCTTTCATCGCCTTTCGCCGCAAGCGGAAGGAAGACCGCCGGATGAACCGGTCGGCATTGAAACCCTGAAGAAACGAAGGACCTGAAGAGACGTGTCGCAAATCCAATCGCTGAACCCCACCCGCAATGATTTTGCGGAAATGCTCGAAGCCTCGCTCCTCGATCGACGGACCTTTGAAGAAAACGTCGTCACCGGAATCGTCACCGCGATCGAAAAGGATGTCGCCGTCATCGACGTCGGCCTCAAAACCGAGGGCCGCGTTCCCCTGAAGGAATTCGGGCAGGGCGGCATGCCTGGCCAACTCAAAGTCGGCGACAAGGTCGAAGTCTTCGTCGAGCGCATCGAGAACGCGAACGGGGAAGCGGTGATCAGCCGCGACAAGGCGCGCCGCGAGGAGGCCTGGGACCGCCTTGAAGAGCAATTCAAGCAGGAAGCGCGCGTCGACGGCGTCATCTTCAACAGGGTGAAAGGCGGCTTTACGGTCGATCTCGGCGGCGCTGTGGCGTTCCTTCCGGGGAGCCAGGTCGACATCCGACCCGTCCGCGACGCCGGGCCGTTGATGAACATCCCGCAGCCATTCCGCATCCTCAAAATGGACAAGCGGCGCGGCAACATCGTCGTCTCGCGCCGATCGATCCTCGAGGAGGATCGCGCCGAGCACCGACAGGAAGTCGTCCGGGAGCTGAACGAGGGCGACACGCGCGAGGGCGTCGTCAAGAACATCACTGATTACGGCGCGTTCGTCGAGCTTGCGCCCGGCGTCGACGGCCTCCTTCACGTCACCGACATGTCGTGGAGCCGGGTCAATCACCCCTCCGAAGTTCTGGGCGTCAACGACACGGTCAAGGTCAAGATCATCAAGATCAACCCGGAAAC
Organism: Parvularculaceae bacterium; assembly: GCA_013389125.1. Lineage (GTDB taxonomy): Bacteria > Pseudomonadota > Alphaproteobacteria > Caulobacterales > Parvularculaceae > Amphiplicatus. The sequence continues at coordinate 11,795 of JACADX010000400.1, forward strand.
GCACCGGATTTCCCTCGGCATCAAGCAGCTTCAGCCCGATCCCTGGCAGGGCGTCGCCGCGAAATACCCGGTCGGCGCGAAGTTCAAGGGCCGCGTCACCAACATCACCGACTACGGCGCGTTCGTTGAACTCGAGCCCGGCATCGAAGGGCTGATCCACGTCTCCGAAATGTCGTGGACCAAGAAGAACGTGCATCCCGGCAAGATCGTCTCCACCTCGCAAGAGGTCGAGGTGCAGATTCTCGAGGTCGATCCGGTCAAGCGGCGCATTTCGCTCGGTCTCAAGCAGACCATGCGTAATCCGTGGGAGGTTTTCGTCGAGAAACACCCGCCAGGGTCGATCGTTGAAGGCGAGGTCAAGAACAAGACCGAGTTCGGCCTGTTCCTCGGCCTCGAGGGCGACGTCGTCGGCATGGTCCATCTGTCCGACCTCGACTGGAAGCGTCCGGGCGAGCAG
>JACADX010000401.1 GCA_013389125.1 Parvularculaceae bacterium
GCCCGCTCGCCTTCGACAAGGCAGGCCCCCGCCGCGCGCGCGATGTCACGCGTCGCGTCCGTTGATACGCCGTCCGACACGATGACCTCGCGAACGAGGCCCTCGACCGCCGCCGGAACCAGCGAAGCAAGCGTCGCGGACAGCGCGCGCTCTGCGTTGAGCGTTGGAATCACGACGGAAATCGGCGCGGGACGATGCATCGGATAACGCCTAGGCCTTGCGCCCGCGCCCGAGAAGAGGGGCCATTTCACGATCTGGCGGAAATTTTGTTCTTGCTTTGTTCCGTTCTTCTGCTAGCCTCCGTCAATGACGCGCGCCGCAGGCCCTTCCATCGCCTCTCGCCGCCCACGAGAGGAAAGACCGCCAAGCCCGACGAAGGGCCGCGGCGCGCGCTCAAACGCATCCGGACGGTTTGAACCCCTATCGCGCGAGGCGGCGGATGACGGTTGGGCAAGCGATGAAGAGCCGCCGCCTCTTAAGACCGACGTGACGGAGGAAACGCCGCGCACGATCATCAATTACGTCGCGAGCCCCTTTGTCGGTTTTGACCGGTCGATCAATCCCTATCGCGGCTGCGAACACGGCTGCATCTACTGCTTCGCGCGGCCGACCCACGCCTATTACGGCCTTTCCGCCGGTCTCGATTTCGAAACCAAGCTATTCGCGAAACCGAACGCCGCCGCGCTGCTCGACCGCGAACTCGCCGCGAAATCCTATCGTCCGCGCCATATCGCGATCGGGACGAACACCGACCCCTATCAGCCGATCGAAAAGAAATTCGAGATCATGCGCGGCGTCCTTGCGGTGCTTGGAAAGTACAATCACCCCGTATCGGTACTGACGAAATCCGCGCTCATCACGCGCGATGTCGATCTTCTTGCGCCGATGGCGGAAGCCTCGATCGTCAAGACGATGCTTTCCGTGACGACGCTCGATCCGAAACTTGCGCGCGCCATGGAGCCGCGCGCCGCCGCGCCCGCCAAGCGCCTTGCCGCGATCAGGACGCTGAAAAACGCCGGCGTCCCGGTCGGCGTAATGACGGCGCCGATGATCCCGGGGCTTAATGATCACGAGATGGAGGAAATTCTCGAGGCCGCAAAAGACGCTGGCGCGGATTGGGCGGGCTACACCGTCATCCGCCTGCCGCTCGAAGTCTCGGGGCTCTTCAGGGAGTGGCTCGAAACGGCGTTTCCAGGCCGCGCCGCGCGCATCATGCGCCATATCCGCGACATGAACGGCGGGCGCGATTACGACGTCGAATGGTCGCGCGCGAAGGCCCCGCGCAGCGTCTTTGCAAAGCTATTGAAGGAACGCTTCGACAAGGCGGCGAAAAGGATCGGCATTTCGCCCGACGCGCCCAAGCTCGATCCGGAGCTGTTCCGGCGGCCGGCCGAGAAGACGGCGCAGTTGACGCTGTTTTGAACTCACCGCATGGTGGCTTATGTCCAATGCCACACAAATAGAGTGGACTGACTCAACTTGGAACCCGGTAACAGGGTGCTCTAAGATCAGTGCCGGCTGCGATCATTGCTACGCAGAAAGATTTTCCGAGCGGTTCCGAGGGGTGCAGGGACACCCCTTCGAGAACGGCTTCGATCTTCAACTCCGGCCGGAGCGACTGGATCAACCGCTGAAATGGCGCGGGTCACGCATGATCTTCGTCAATTCAATGAGCGACCTCTTTCACAAGGAGGTGCCATTCAGTTTCATTGATCGCGTGTTCGACACGATGGAACGAGCGGACTGGCATAAGTTTCAGATATTGACGAAGCGGAGTTCGCGTCTTCGGAACTACGTCAACTCACGTTACGCAGGCGGATCAGCACCGCCGCACATTTGGCTCGGCGCTTCCGTTGAGGACGGCAGCAAGAAATCCCGAGCGAGGCATATCCAAGAAACAAATGCTTCGATTCGGTTTTTGTCGATTGAGCCGCTCATCAGTGCCATTGGCAAACTCGATCTCGACGGCATCCATTGGGTCATTGTGGGCGGCGAAAGCGGGCCGCATGCACGGCCGATCCGTATCGAATGGGTGCAAGAGGTGCGTGATCAATGTAGAAGGGCAAGAGTAGCGTTTTTCTTCAAGCAGTGGGGCGGCTTTCGCCCCAAGTCTGGCGGACGAACATTGGAAGGCCGCGAATGGAATGAATTTCCTGTGACACCGCCCGCGTTTTCCGCGCGACAAGGCAAGGGGACTGGGGTCGCCGCGTGAACAATCAACCGTTCAAATTCGACGAAATCGGGTATTGGTCGCAGCTCAAGCTGGAGATCGTCGAGAAGTACGGAGCAGCCTACACAAAAGCGTTCGCGAAAAACCCGGAGCTGAAGAAGTACTATATCGATGCTTTTAGCGGCGCAGGTGTTCATGTCTCAAAGGAAACCAAGCAACTTATCGAGGGAAGCCCGGCGCGTGCACTTAAAATCACGCCCCCGTTCGATGGGTATCATTTTATAGACCTTGACGCCGACAAAACCGATCATTTGCGATCAATGTATGGCAATCGACAGGATGTCGATATCCATACGGGTGACGCCAACGACTATCTCACTCACACCATCCTTCCAAAGATTCAATTTAAGAGTTACACGCGCGCGCTCTGCCTGCTGGACCCATATGGCCTAGACCTTAGGGTCCAGACTCATAACCAGTAGCAGACGGTCGCTGTGAGCTGAACGGCGGCGAGGAAGTTGCGGGCGAGCTTGTCGTAGCGGGTTGCGATGCGCCGGAAGTCTTTGAGGCGGCAGA
>JACADX010000449.1 GCA_013389125.1 Parvularculaceae bacterium
CGGAGGACAAGGACGAGTGCATTTTCGAGGCGCGCGACCCGAAGGAGGCGGCGCGGCGGCGCGTTGACGCCGTCATCCTCGCCCTGCCGGACGGCGCCGGCGGCGCCTATGTCGACGCATTCGAGAGTTTGGCGAAGGAAAAGGTCATCGTCGATCTTTCGGCCGATCGCCGTTTTGACGACAACTGGGCCTACGGACTGCCGGAGCTTCATCGAAAGGCGATCAGAGGAAAAACGCGGATCGCGAACCCCGGCTGTTATGCGACCGCACTTCAGCTTTGCGTCGCGCCGCTGGCTCCAATGGTCTCCGGAACGCCGGTTGTCTTCGGCGTCTCGGGCTATTCGGGGGCCGGGACGACGCCATCGCCGCGCAACGACGTCGAGCGCCTTCGCGACAATCTGATGCCGTACAAGCTGGTCGGGCACAATCACGAGAAAGAGGCGTCGCGCCATCTCGGGCTCGCCGTGCGCTTCTTCCCGCATGTGCATCCGGCGTTTCGCGGCCTCCTCGTCACCGCGCACATTCCGCTCGCCGCGACGCTCGACAGGGCGGGATTGAAGACCCTCTACCGCGAGCATTACGGCGCCGAACGGCTCATCGACCTGCAGGACGAGCCGCCTGAGCTCAAGGACGGCGCAAACCGCACGGGCGTTCTTATCGGCGGGTTCGATGTCGGCGCGGACGGGGCTAGCGCGGTCGTCGTCGCGGCGGAGGACAACCTTCTCAAAGGCGCCGCGGTGCAGGCGATTCAAAATCTCAACATCGCGCTCGGCCTTGATGAATATTTGGGCCTCGTTGATTAGCGGCGGCGCGCCATGAAATCGTCGCTCGCGGCGTCCGTCGCGCTTGGCGCGCTATGGCTTTACAAGCGAACGCTGTCCCCGGTCTTTTATGCGCTCGGCGCGCGTTGCCGGCACCTGCCGACCTGCGCCGACTACGCCGCGGACGCGTTCCGACGACATGGCGCAATGAAGGGTTTCTGGCTCGCCCTGTCGCGCCTTGCACGCTGTCATCCGTTCGGCACGCACGGCTTTGATCCGGTTCCAGAGGCGCTTCCCGACTATGGCTGGAGGCTTTGGCGCTATGGCGACTGGCGGTGGACGGAGCGAAACCGCAAGTAAAGGCGCGAAACGCCGTCAGACTTGACCTTTGGCGCCGGCTCATCAATGTCGGGCGCCCGCGAAACTGGATGACGGCGATGGTTGCGATCACTCTCCCGGACGGCTCGGTGCGAAATTTCGACCGTGCGGTCACGGGAACCGACATCGCGGGAGCGATTTCGAAATCGCTAGCCAAGAAGGCGATTGCGATGCGGGTTGACGGCGTCCTGTCCGATCTTTTTGAAACGGTCGATCGTGACGCCCGGATTGAAATCGTGACCCGCGAGGACAAGGACGCGCTCGACCTCATCCGGCACGATGCGGCGCACCTTCTCGCGCAGGCGGTGCAGGAGCTTTTTCCCGGCACGCAGGTGACGATCGGTCCCAATGTCGAGGACGGTTTTTATTACGATTTCGCGAGGGCTGAGCCGTTTTCGACGGACGATCTCGCGCGCATTGAAAAGCGCATGGCGGAAATCGTCGACGAAGACCGGCCGACAAGAAAGGAGGTCTGGGATCGCGTCCGCGCGATCGAGCACTTCAAGTCGATCGGCGAAACCTACAAGGCGGAGATCATCGCCGACCTTCCCGTGGGCGAGGCTATCAAGGTCTACTGGCACGGCGACTGGCACGATATCTGTCGCGGCCCGCACCTTCCGTCGACGAAACATATCGGCAAGGCCTTCAAACTGATGAAAGTCGCCGGCGCTTACTGGCGCGGCGACCACCGGAACGCCGTCCTGCAGCGCATCTATGGCACGGCGTGGCGGGACGAGAAGGACCTCAAGGCATACCTCACGCGCCTTGAGGAGGCGGAAAAGCGCGACCATCGCCGGCTGGGCAAGGAGATGGATCTTTTCCATTTCCAGGAAGAGGCGGCGGGGCAGGCGTTCTGGCATCCGCACGGCTGGACCCTTTATCGCACGCTCGAAAATTATGTCCGGCGCAAGATCGGCGCGAAGGACTATGTCGAGGTGAAGACCCCGCAGCTCATGGACCGGAAGTTCTGGGAGGCGTCCGGCCACTGGGAGAATTACCGCGAGAACATGTTCATCGCCGAGGTCGACGAGGGCGGCGACGAAAAGCGGGTGATGTCCCTGAAGCCGATGAACTGTCCGGCGCATGTCCAGATCTTCCGGCAGGGGCTTCGATCCTATCGGGAGCTGCCGCTGCGCCTTGCGGAATTCGGATCGTGCCATCGCTACGAGCCGTCCGGCGCGCTTCACGGCCTGATGCGCGTCCGCGGCTTCGTGCAGGACGACGGCCACGTCTTCCTGATGGAGAGCCAGATTGAAGCGGAGGCGATCTCTTTCGTACGCCTGCTTTTTGAAATGTACGAGGAGCTCGGTTTTGACGAGCCGCGCGTCAAATTCTCGACGCGGCCGGAAAAACGGATCGGCGCCGACGAGGTCTGGGACAAGGCGGAAGCCGCGCTCGCCGACGCCTGCAAGGCGCTCGGGATCGAGCCGCAGCTCAATCCGGGCGACGGCGCGTTTTACGGGCCGAAGCTCGATTTCGTCGTCAAGGACGCGATCGGCCGCGAATGGCAGACGGGCACGTTCCAATGCGACTTCAATCTCCCGAAGCGTCTCGGCGCCGAATATGTCGGCGAAGACGGCGCGCGCCATACGCCGGTCATGCTGCATCGGGCGATATTGGGATCCCTTGAGCGCTTCGCCGGCGTTCTCATCGAGCATTACGCCGGAAAATTCCCGCTTTGGCTCGCGCCGGTCCAGGTCGTCGTAGCGACGATCGTGTCGGATGCGGACGACTATGCGCGCGAAGTCTTGGCCCAATTGCGCGCCGCGGGCCTGCGCGCCGATCTCGACCTCAGGAATGAGAAGATCAACTACAAGGTGCGCGAGCATTCGCTGGCCAAGATTCCGGTCATGGCCGTCGTCGGCGCGCGCGAGGCCGC